>NZ_LARL01000020.1:0-45031 GCF_000980295.1 Odoribacter sp. N54.MGS-14
TTTCATTACACCTTGGATTTTATTATAACTACCTCCAAATCCATAACGAAACTGCTCATTACCACCTTCTACATATAGATTATGACGCTGATTAAAACCAGTACGAATAGGCTCTGAAAGCCAATATGTATCCACACCTCTCAACACGTTGCCCAATAATTTATTATAGCGAACTTCTTTCAATTCTTGATTATCTGCAATATTTGATTTAAAATTTCCAGCCAAACGTTCAAATTCCAACTTTTCTGCGGCATTCATCAAATTATAATCAGTCAAATCTGCAAAAGAAATCTCAAAACTACCGTTATATGATAAACGCAATCTACCACCTTGAGGGACCTTAGTTTCAACGACCACCACACCATTTGCTGCTTTAGCACCATAAATTGCCGTTGAAGCAGCATCCTTCAAAATTGTAACAGATGCGATTCTATCCATACTCAAATCCATGATAGTCCGCAAGGTAGTCTCAAAACCATCCAAAATAAACAAAGGCTGATTAGGATCTTCTCCAAATTGCTCCTTTAACCCTACAATACTACTTTTACCACGAATTTCCAAATCCGGTAATCGGTTAGGGTCAGAACCAAATTCATTACTTTCCAATACAGCAAAAGCAGGATCCAACACCTTCAAACTCTGAATCAGGTTCTGATTCCCTACACTCTTTAATTCCTCTGCCTTGTAAGTTTGGGAAGATCCTGTAAAACTCTCCTTTTTCCGAGTATATACACCAGTTACAACGACTTCATCCATTTTTGACGATTCAGCTTCCAACAATACCTCTAATTGTTCTCGCTTGCCTACCGTCACCTCTACCGTTCCATAACCAATAAAAGAAACCTCTAAAGCAATAAAATTATCGGCAACTGTCAATTCAAATTTACCTTCCATATTAGTAGCTGTTCCTACTGAGGTCCCTTTAATTTTAACCGTTGCTCCAGGCAATGGATCTCCTGTCGTTTTATCTCTTACAATACCTTTTATTGTCCTAGATTTAATCTTTTGATCATCCAATCGTACAGACTCACCACGAACAATAATAGCTCCATCACGAAATTCAAACCCTAAATTTTTTCCCTTTAACAAATCATGCAAAAAGTCTTTCAAATCCACCATTTTTGCATTAACATCTACAGTCCCCTTATTTTGTACCAAATCATAATTGTACAAAAAATCATAACCGGTTTGCTTAGTAATTTCATTAAAAACTTTTACCAAAGACACATCCTTCATCTTCAAGCTAACTAATCCATTCTGAGAATAGACTTCTGCAGAAACAGAAAGTGCCCCTAATACTAGCAAACAAAACAAATAATTCATACGCAAAAACATTTTACGCAGCCATATTCTTTTTCTTAACATGGCATTCTTTAATAATCTTTTTTTCATACATTTGTTAAATTAAAATTAAACGTTGCCTCAAATGCTTGCCGGCTTATATGAGGCATCACTTCTCAACCGGAAATACCTCCCTATTTCCGGTTTTTGTTAGTTCTTACAATAATTACCCGTTCTGCAATTTCAAAATCTACGTCATTAGTTAGTTTTATCATGGTTAATAAATTATCAATATCCTCATATCTTTTCAACCGTCCTGAAAAACGCAATTTTCCCGCTACAGAATCCGCAAACACCACATGAATATCATACCAACGTTCCAAAGTCCTCATTATTTCTCCCAATGGTTGCTTGTCAAAAGCATAATATCCGTCCTTCCAAGAAGTGTAAAGATTCGTATTCACTTTCTGCACTTCAATCCCTACCACGCCTTTTTTACAAACGGCCTGTTCCGCCGGAGTCAAAATACAGTCTGCACCTTCTTCATTCACTACCCGCACAGAACCATTTACCAACGTTGTCAACACCTCATCCCCACCTTGTACTGCTGCAATATTAAACTCAGTTCCCAATGCCGTAACATCCACTCCAGTCACACAAACAACAAATGGACGTTCCGCCTCTTTTGCCACATCGAAATAAGCCTCTCCTTTCAGAAAAATTCTACGTTCACTGTCACCAAAAGCAACCGGGAAACGCAACTCAGTCTCTGCATTTAACCAAACATTCGTACCATCTTCCAATTTCAACTGGTACTCACCTCCACGCGGAATTGTCAAAGTGTTATACTCCAACTTTTTCTCTCCGTGCTTCTTTACGCCTGCCTCATATTCAAGCACATTCCCCACATTGCGAATTCTGCTGCTATCCTTGCTTACAAATTGCCCCTCTTCTTGCAAGTCCAACTCTTCGCCGGAAGCCAAGGTCAACACAGCCTTCGGAGAGCCGGGAACAATCTGAGATTCTACAAATTCAACTTTTACAGCCTGCTCATCATCTTTTTCTGTCAATAATAACACACCAACACCAATAACCAATGTAACGACAGCCGCATATCCCCAACGTACAATTTTCCGGCGAAGCCTTATCATTTTACCAGCTTTTCTTCTAGCGTAATTATCTTCCCAAGCGCGTTGTACATTTATATTATCTGTAAGACTACCCTTGTTCTCTGCATAAAAAATCTGCAACCTGGCGTATTCATCCCGGTTTTGCTTATTCTCGTCCAGCCAAACTTGCAATGTACTTATCTCTTCCTGAGATAACTCCTCGCCATGAATTGAAGCTGCTATAATTTCCCAAATTCTATTTTCCATTCCCACTAATTTTGTTTTTTATTATAATGACACTGAATTCAAAAAATAATGTGACAAAAAATTTATTTTTTTTACGTTATTCGGAGACCGAACAAATTATTTCCCCCTATAATCTCCCACCCCTATCTCACTGGGGTCCCACTCCCCTCTCACCATTCTCCGTTCTTCCCCCGAAGTTTCCCCGAAGCTCATCCGAACAAGAAGCCGGGAGCTACGAGGAAGCTACGACTAAAGCTAAAAGATAAGTAAGAGAAATAAATAATTTGCATATATCTATTTTTTTACAAACATTGCAACAGAATTGTATACACACAAAAAAATGAAAGAAGAGCAAATTATTCTAAAAGGATTACAGCAAGGAAGTGAACAAGCATACAAAGACCTGTTTACAGCCTATTTCTCCGACTTGGTACTATATGCAAATCATTTTATAAAAAATCAAGCTGCAGCCGAAGATATCGTTCAAGATTTTTTTATCACCTTATGGCTTGAAAAAAAATTTTTTAATATAGAAAGTAGCTTGGAAGGTTATCTCTACCGCTCACTACACAATACATGCCTGAACCATCTGTACAATGAACAGAGAAAACAAGAAAAGCTTCTGCACATGCCGATTGAGAAGGACTCTTCCCCAACTCTAACGACCGAATTAGAAGATAAAGAACGAGAATACAACCAACTCTACCAAGCGCTACATAAACTACCGGAACAATGCAAACAGGTGTTCACTCTCTGCTGTCTGCAAAATATGAAATATCAAGAAGCTGCTGACTATCTGGGCATTTCTATCAATACCGTACGCACCCAAATGGGAAGGGCATACAAAATCCTACGCAATTCATTGGACAGCAAGTCATTTCTTAACCTGCTATTCCTACGTTTCTTAAAATAGATATTTGCTCCATTACCATTTTCTCAAAAATAAACTACCTTTGCACAAATAAATGATAAAATGAAACTGGTTATATTAACAGGAGCAGGCATGAGCGCAGAGAGCGGAATCAAAACTTTCCGGGACAGCGACGGTTTATGGGAAAATTACCGGATCGAAGATGTTTGTACCCCTGAAGCATTAGAACGTAATCCGGAATTAGTAAACCATTTTTACAATGAGCGCCGGAAACAGCTCTACGAAGCCCAACCCAATGCCGGTCATAAAGGCCTGGCCGGGTTGGAAAATTATTTCGATGTCCGGATCATCACCCAAAATATCGACGATTTGCACGAACGTGCCGGTAGTAAGCATGTTCTACACTTGCATGGAGAGCTGAAGAAAGTGCGAAGCAGTAAAAATCCCGATTCGATTTATGACCTGAAAGGCTGGGAACTGAAACCAGGGACCCGTTGTGAAGATGGCTCATTGTTACGTCCTCATGTAGTTTTCTTCGGAGAAGCAGTACCCAATATCGAACCGGCAACCGATCTGGTCCGTCAGGCAGATATTTTCGTCATTATCGGTACTTCACTGGCCGTTTATCCGGCAGCCAGTCTGTTGCACTATGCCCCCGAAGGTATTCCGGTCTTCGTTATCGATCCTAAGATTCCTCAACAAGCACACCGGATGGGCTATCACCTGATTGAAAAAGGAGCTTCCGAAGGAGTACAAGAATTGAAAAATATCTTACTATCCGAAACTCGTTAAAGCATGAATAAAATAAACCATTATAAAAGCTGAATACAAGTGGGAAGAGGTAAAAAACCATTGTTAGAAAAAGTAGAAATACAAAAAATCGCAGCGGAAGGTAAATCCATTGCTTATATCGACGAAAAAGTGTTATTTGTCCCGAATACTCTTCCGGGAGATATTGTCGATGTTCAAGTCACCCGAAAACGTAAAAATTTTATGGAAGGCATAGTCACCCATACCCATCGGTTCTCGGCCTTACGTATAGCCCCGGCTTGTACCCATTTCGGCATTTGCGGAGGATGCAAATGGCAAAATCTCCCTTACGAAAAACAATTGGAATTCAAACAGCAGGAAATCAACGACAATTTGCAACGCATCGGAAAAATAAAACTACAAAATGTTTATCCGATCATCGGATCTGCCCGCCAACTCTATTACCGCAACAAGCTAGAGTTTACATTTTCGAATAAGCGCTTTCTCACCCGGGAAGAAATCAGCAGGGAAGCGGATATAGAGCGTACTCCGGCTTTAGGATTTCATGTGCCGGGATTGTTCGACAAAGTGGTAGATATCGATCATTGCTGCCTGCAAGGATCGTCTTCCAACGAAATCCGGAATTTCATCAAAACTTATGCCCTGAAAAAAGGTCTTTCGTTTTACGATATCCGGGCCCAGCAAGGTTTCCTGCGCACCCTGATCATCCGAACTGCCTCGACAGGGGAAATCATGGTTATCCTCGCCTTCGGATATGAAGATACTGTAGCACGCGAACAATTATTGGAAACGCTTGTCCGGCAATTCCCACAAATCACCTCCCTGATGTACGTGATCAACGAAAAACTGAACGATAACCTAACCGATCAGGATATGTTCTGTTTTCATGGCCGGGATCATATCTTTGAAGAAATGGAAGGTCTGAAATTCAAGATCGGTCCGAAATCTTTCTATCAGACTAATTCCGAACAAGCCTATAATCTGTACAGCAAAACACGCGAGTTGGCAGGTTTAACCGGGCAGGAAACTGTCTACGATCTCTACACAGGAACAGGAACGATCGCCAATTTTGTCGCCCGTCAGGCCCGGAAAGTGATCGGTATAGAATATGTTCCCGAAGCAATCGAAGATGCTAAAGTCAATTCAGCAATCAACCACATAGATAACACTATTTTTTATGCCGGAGACATGAAAGACGTGCTGAATGCTTCATTCATAAGTAAACATGGACAACCGGATATTATCATCACCGATCCTCCCCGCGCAGGCATGCATCCGGATGTAGTCCAAACGATCCTTCAAGCCTCTCCCGAACGTATTGTCTATGTCAGCTGTAACTCAGCAACCCAGGCCAGAGACTTGCAAATGATGGATTCTGCCTACGAGGTTATAGCTGTTCAACCGGTCGACATGTTTCCACACACTCATCACGTCGAAAACATCGTTCTGCTCAGGAAAAGAGAGTTCTCCCAAACTGATTCGTGTCAGCCCTAGAGCTTTCTAATCGACGGAAGCGTTCCTTTTTTGATTAGCACACCTATGGTTCTGATTGAGATTTTTCATCGGCACCGTAGGTGCGCTTATGAATATCAACAATTCGTAAGGGACATCGGACCAAAAGCCTGCATGCGGATAAGGGAAGTATCCAAGTTTCCGTCCGGAAAACAGTTCCCGTACAAACTTGCCGATATAAAACTAATATCCGCTTCTTTGACAGACGTATAAAACGGAGGGATGAAATAAAAAAAGCCATAGCAAACTTCGTCGTGTGGAAATCCGAGTCCAGTTTTTCATCCCAAGCAACAGCTATTCGTCCGGCAGGATTGGTCAGGACCAGGAGCCTGTACAATAGCCATGGTCAATCCGGGAGATGGCAATTTCACCGGAACTGTTGTCAATTCTTCCTTAAAAACAAAAAAGGTAAAAGCCCCCCCGTACGGTAACTTCTACCTTTTTATATACAACAATACAATCAAACAATTATTTTTCCAGATATGCCCGGATCATCCAAGCCGTTTTTTCCTTTTTCTCGATCATATCTTCCAGGAAATTTGTCGTACCGGCATCATCGGTATCCTCTTCTTTCTCGAGTTGTTCGATGTCCTTACGGATTTCACGAATTAACGTATCATTGTCCTGACTCAGGATAGCCAACATCTGTTTAGCTTCAGGCAGAGGTTCCGATTCACAATGTTCTTTAATGCGGTTGTGCTCCAGATAACCGGCCAACGAACCGATGGGACGTTCGTCCAAAGAACGGATACGTTCTGCAATAGCATCAATATCTTCAATCAACCCATTATACAAATCTTCCATGAAAACATGGTAAGAATGAAAACTTACCCCTTTGACATTCCAATGGTAATTCCACGTCTTTGCCAATAACACAAAATGGTCGGACAGCAAATTATTCAATACTGTTTTGCTGGCTCTCACCATACCTTCATTTAAACCAATATTAGCAGCCATAATAAATATTTTAACAATTAGACTTTATTTATGTATGGCTATATAACGCAATAAATCAGTTTTTGTTACGCAATAAACGATTGAAATAAAAGCCAACGGAACTTTCTCCCCCAACCCGGCAGTTCAAAATTTCAGGGCTCAGATCTTTTTCAGCCAATTGGCCAACAAATTAGTCCACTGATTATGGTATTCGAAATTATTCCGCATTCCCCAGCCATGCCCGCCTTTATCAAAAATATACAATACAGCAGGCACTTTATTCTTTTTCAAAGCCTGATAAAATACGACACTATTCATCGAAGGCACCACTGTATCGTCATCGCTATGAAATAAAAGTGCAGGTGGGGTCTTAGCAGTAACATGTTGTTCGTTCGAGTATTGTGCAATAGCTTCGGCAGAAGGATTCTTACCCAACAGAGCTTCACGAGAACCGCGATGTGTCAACCCGGCAGTCATGGAGATCACTGGATAAAAAAGAATCTGAAAATCAGGCCGAGAACTATATTGCTCCAAACGGTCGGTAGTTCCGCTCTTTCCACTATCGAAATGCGTCGACACGGTAGAGGCCAAATGCCCGCCTGCAGAAAATCCGGCAATTCCAACTTTCGCCGGATCGATACCCCATTCCTCACTACGGCTCCTTATCCACTTCATCGCACGCAAAGCATCGGTCATCGGTATACGATCATGTTGGTTAGGCATCCGATATTTCAATACGATACCTGTAATCCCCTGCTTCACCAGCCACTGCGCAAATTCTTCACCTTCATATCCCATAGCCAGATAAGTATAACCACCTCCCGGACAAATCAAAACAGCCTTGCCCGTATTTTTAGCAGGATCAGGATGAAAAACCAACAGTTCTGCTGTACTATTGTTCGAAATTCCGCCCTGATCATCTACCGTACGGTCCACTTTAATGCCATTATTCTCTTTTACTCCCTGGGGCCATAAAGGAAATACTTCCGGTGTCTGAGCTCCGGCAAGCATAGCACATCCCAAAACAAAACTCAGCAACAAGAACTTCAATCGTTTCATTTTCACAGCTTTAAACATTCTTATTCTACAATTTATAAGGCGAATAAATATAAACATTTTTTATTTTATCCGGTTTTATTTCAGAATCTTCTTTAATTTTTTTTACTTTGTAAAAAAAGAAATCATGTGGCAAAACATAATTTTTGTAGGCCTGGGTTCTATCGTCGGAGGGGTTTCACGTTATTTTATCTCTGAGTGGAGCCGGCACCTATTTCCCTCAAGCTTCCCTTGGGGAACTTTTATTGTAAATATCGCCGGTTGTTTCTTACTCGGTTTGTTAAGTGGCTTTTTCACTTCCCATCCTGCTCCGGTCTATCGTCTCTTTTTTACCGTAGGATTCTGTGGTAGTTTTACTACCTTTTCCACCTTCTCATTCGAAAATCTGCAATTACTAAGCAATAAGGCATATGGTTTATTTTCATTAAATATCGGACTGAGCCTCATTTTAGGCATACTTTTTGCCGGGCTGGGATATTTGATGACCAATAAGTGAAAAAAGACAGTAAAACATGGATTTCAGTATTATAGACCCACATACGAACGCAGTTTTTCAGCAAATACTTTCACGCATCCGTCGTCTTCAAAGCGGAGGGACGATCGATAGCCTGCAAGACATCGGCGCTAATACCGACCATCAGATCGGTGCCAGTTACGTTTCCCTGAAAGAATTGGCAGCAACTTATCCGCCCGATGAAAAATTGGCCCTTTTGTTATGGAATCAAGGACAAAGAGAAGAGCAAATCGTGGCTTGCCTGCTTTTCCCTCAAGATTTAAATAAAGAAAAAATTACGCAATTAGCACCTCACTGTCTCCATTTTGAAATTGCCGGCTATTTAGGTTCGCTTTATTTATATAAACGCTCGGATTTACTTGAATTATCGGAAGAATGGCTCAATTCAGAAAACCCGCTCATGCAGCTGGCAATCATGACAGCCCTTGCCAGATACCTCATTTTAAATAAAGAGAGTGACAAAATATCTAAAGATTACTTTCGTACTGTTGTCAACCGGAATTATAAAGACAAGTATGTTCAGTTAGCAGCCGAACGCTATCGTTTTAACATTTAATAAATGTTAAAGCTAGCATTTAATGAGCAGTAAGAGATTTTTAATAAGAAAACTTTCTTACTTTTGTGAAGTTATTACGGAAAAAAAGTATTAATAAATCGTTTAATATAAATTTACTACTATGTCAAAATTAGATTTAAGCAAGTATGGCATTACCGATGTGAAAGAAATCCTTCACAATCCTTCTTACGAGGAATTATTCAAAGCCGAAACCGATCCCTCTTTAACCGGGTATGAAAAAGGCCAGGTAACCGAATTAGGTGCTGTAAACGTAATGACAGGTATTTATACCGGTCGTTCTCCTAAAGATAAATTCTTTGTAAAAAATGAAGCCAGTGAAAAAAACGTTTGGTGGACTTCAGAAGAATACAAAAACGACAACAAACCTTGTAGCGAAGAAGCTTGGGCCGATCTGAAAGCAAAAGCTGTTAAAGAATTATCAGGTAAAAAATTATACGTTGTCGATACTTTCTGCGGAGCAAACGCAGGTACTCGTTTGAAAGTTCGTTTCATCATGGAAGTTGCGTGGCAGGCTCATTTCGTAAAGAATATGTTTATCCGTCCTACCGAGGAAGAATTGGCCAACTACGGCGAACCGGATTTCGTTTCTTTCAATGCTGCTAAAGCTAAAGTAGACAACTACAAAGAACTGGGTCTGAATTCAGAAACAGCAACTGTATTCAACCTAAGAACCAATGAGCAGGTGATACTGAATACCTGGTACGGCGGAGAAATGAAAAAAGGTATTTTCTCTATCATGAATTACCTGAATCCGTTACGTGGTATCGCTTCTATGCACTGCTCGGCAAACACCGATCTGGAAGGTAAAAACACAGCTATTTTCTTCGGTCTGTCCGGAACCGGTAAAACCACTTTATCGACCGACCCGAAACGTTTGTTGATCGGGGATGACGAACACGGTTGGGATGACGAAGGAGTGTTCAACTACGAAGGCGGTTGCTATGCAAAAGTAATCAATCTGGACAAAGACAGCGAACCGGATATCTACAACGCCATCAAACGTGACGCCCTGTTGGAGAACGTAACTGTAGATGCAAACGGCAAGATCGATTTCAACGACAAATCGGTAACTGAAAACACCCGTGTTTCTTATCCGATCTATCACATCAAGAATATCGTCAAACCGGTATCTAAAGGCCCGGCAGCCAAACAGGTTATCTTCTTGTCAGCCGACGCATTCGGAGTATTGCCTCCGGTATCCATCCTGAACGCAGAACAGACAAAATATTATTTCCTGTCTGGATTTACCGCAAAATTGGCAGGAACAGAGCGTGGAATTACCGAGCCGACACCGACTTTCTCTGCTTGTTTCGGAGCTGCTTTCTTATCACTGCATCCCACCAAATATGCAGAAGAGCTGGTAAAGAAAATGGAAAAATCAGGTGCTAAAGCTTATTTAGTAAACACCGGATGGAACGGTACCGGCAAACGTATTTCTATTAAAGATACCCGTGGTATCATTGATGCCATCCTGGACGGTTCTATCGATAAAGCTCCGACCAAAACGATCCCGTTCTTTGATTTCGTTGTTCCGACCGCTCTGCCGGGCGTAGATCCGAAAATCCTCGATCCCCGCGATACTTATGCTAACGCAAGCGAATGGGAAACCAAAGCAAAAGATCTTTCAGAACGGTTCATCAAAAACTTCAAGAAATTTGAGGGTAATGCTGCCGGTAAAGCTCTGGTTGCTGCAGGACCGAGACTTTAAATTACAAGACTCCCGGAAACGGGAGTTTTTTTTATAGCTTCCCAAAACCTATCGAAAAAGCATGTAATTTGAAATAAAGCAGAAACTCACAATAATTCCCGATAATAAAAAATAATAGGGTAAAAACACATATTATCCGAATGCTTCGAGAAGACTTCAGACAACAAATACACTTTAGAAGCATTGTTCGGCTCGAACAATTCACTCCAATGTGTCCTAAAAGAAATTCTATTATGAAAAAAGAGGGTGACTTCACCCTCTTTTTCCTATTATCCCATATATCCCTTCATGATTCCCCGCTTACTGTTGCGGACAAACATGATAATTTCATCCCTTTCTCTGGAAGCAGGCATTTCAGCTTCTATTCTTTCGATAGCATCGGAGTTGTTAAGACCCGATTGATAAAGAATGCGGTAAATATCCTGGATTTCATTAATTTTCTCGTTTGAAAACTCCCGACGGCGCAAACCGATAGAATTTACTCCGACATATGAAAGCGGTAAACGGCCGGCTTTTACATAAGGAGGTACATCTTTTCCAATCAAAGAGCCTCCCTGGATCATCACATGTTTGCCGATATGCACAAACTGATGGACAGCGGTCATTCCTCCCAGAATCGCAAAATCGTCTACGACCACTTCACCCGCCAACTGACAGGCATTGGTGATGATACAATTATTACCGATCTTACAGTCATGAGCGATATGGGCATAAGCCATAATCAAACAATTATCCCCGATTTCAGTAACTCCCTTAGCAGCAGTGCCCCGATTAACAGTCACACATTCGCGGATAGTCGTATTATCTCCGATTTTTACAATGGTCTTTTCACCTCTGAATTTCAAATCCTGGGGTACAGCAGCGATCACTGCTCCCGGAAAAATTTTACAATTCTTACCGATATGGGCACCTTCCAGAATAGTTACATTCGATCCGATCCGCGTACCTTCTTCTATCACCACATTTTTATCAATCGTCACAAAGGGTTCTATCACCACATTATCAGCAACCTGAGCTTCCGGATGAACATATGCTAACGGTTGTTTCATTCGTTTATTATTTAATGAATACTATATTACCTGAATAAAAAATTTCAGCCTGCAAATATAATTATAAGTTTTTGGTTTTTGCGACCTGAGCCATAAATTCTCCTTCACAAACCAGTTTTTTTCCAACATAAGCATATCCCTTCATCTGCACGATACCTCTTTTTATAGGTGCAGTAGTGATTAATTTGAAGACCAGTGTGTCACCGGGCACTACTTTATTCCGGAATTTCACCCCGTCGATCTTCATAAAATAAGTCGAATAGTTTTCGGGATCAGGCACTCCACTCAGCACCAATATACCACCACATTGCGACATCGCTTCCACAATCAACACGCCCGGCATCACCGGCTCATCAGGAAAATGTCCGACAAAATGAGGCTCGTTCATGGTCACATTCTTGCAACCAATCACCATGTTCTCAGTTACTTTATAAATCTTATCGACCAATAAAAACGGTGGGCGGTGAGGCAGCAAAGTACGGATCTTATTGATGTCCATCAGCGGAGTGGCATCTAAATCCAGATCTATAGGATAAGCATCGTCTTTCTCTTCAGCCAGAATTTCTTTATAGATCATCTTGGCCATAGAAGTATTTGCTTTATGTCCGGGTCTCTCAGCAATCACCCGGCCTTTGATAAAACGGCCACATAAAGCCAGATCACCGATAACGTCCAATAATTTATGACGGGCAGGCTCATTATCGAAATAAAGTTCCAGATTATTGAGAACACCTTCTTTAATCTGAATATTCCCGTAACCGAACAATTTAGCCAAACGATCGATTTCGGGCTGATCCATCTTACGATCGACGATGACGATCGCATTACTCAAATCTCCTCCTTTAATCAGATTATTGGCCAGCAACATTTCCACTTCCCGCAGAAATACAAAAGTACGGCAAGGGGCGATCTCTTTCGCAAAATCAGTAGAAGCTTCCGAATAAGAAGCGAACTGCATCGCCAGATAAGGAGAATCGTAAGCTACCATGGTATTGATAGAATACGTATCATCCGGCAATAATGTAATGCGGGTATCCGAAGCTTCGCAATAAAATTCCATTTTTTTCTTTACTGAAAAATAACGGCGTTCTGCTTGTTGCTCTTCAATCCCAACTTTTTGAATCTCTTCCACATAATAACGGGCACTCCCATCCAAAATCGGAAATTCTTCTCCCGACAGTTCGATCACACAGTTATCTATACCGCAACCGTATAAAGCAGCCATAGCATGCTCTAAAGTATATACTTTGGCTCCGTCTTTTTGCAGACAACTGGCGCGATCTACCAATTCAATATATTTCGCCAGTGCCGGAATCTCGGTTTTCTCGTCGAGATCGACTCTGACAATTTTATATCCGGTATTTTCCGCTGCCGGCTTAAAGGTAGCACATACTTCTTTACCCGTATGCAAACCTTTGCCTTTTAATGAAAATTCTCCTTTTAATGTGTTTTGTTTCACTGACATTATTGTTTTGACTTTAATGTTTGTATTTCTTTTTCCAAATCCCGGAGCTGCCCGTATAATTCAGGTAATTTTCTGAACAGCACATAACATTTCCGATATTTCGAAACATCGAAGGCAGGTGCTCCCATAAATACGGATCCTTCGGGGATATCGTTCGTAACCCCGGACTGAGCGGCAAGCATCGTCTTGTCTTCAATCCTGAGATGTCCGGCAATACCGACCTGTCCGCCGAACATACAATGCGCTCCCACCTTAGTTGTTCCGGCAATGCCACACTGAGCCGCCATCACCGTATTTTCTCCCACCACCACATTGTGAGCGATCTGAACCAGATTATCCAGTTTTACGCCTTTTTTTATACGGGTAGACCCCATAGTGGCCCGGTCAATACAAGCATTGGCACCAATCTCGACATTATCTTCAATAACGACATTACCAATCTGTGGCACTTTATTATAATTATCCCCATTGGGAGCAAAACCAAAACCATCTGCGCCGATCACCGTTCCGGCATGGATCGTACATCCACTACCGATCACACAACCATAATAGATTTTTGCTCCGGCATAGATCGTCGTATGATCACCGATCACAACACCCTCACCGATATAAACCTGAGGATAGATTTTTACATCATTACCGATTTTCGCCCCTTTACCGATATAAGCAAAAGCTCCCACATAAGGAGCTTCACCGATAACCGCCCCTTCACCGATATAAGAAGGTTGTTCGATACCTGTCGGCCGGGAACGCATACTATCGTACATCTGCAACAAAGAAGCGATCGCTTCATAAGCCGAAGGCACCCGGATTAAGGTACAGGGTACCTGCTGTACAGGAGAAAAGTCATGATTCACCAAAACGACAGAAGCAGCTGTCGTATAAATATAGTGTTCATATTTGGGATTTGCCAGAAAGGCCAATGTATTGGGCTTTCCTTCTTCAATTTTAGATACATTATTAACCATCACTTCCCCATCCCCTTCAACTACACCTTTTAATAATGCAGCAATATCTTTCGCCTTGAATTCCATATTTCAAAAATTTCGGCAAACTTACAAATTTTATTTGTAACTCATAAAAATATTACGAATATGTTTCAATTTTAAGAAAAATGAAACATATTCCTCATTGAATCAACCTCATAATTAACAACCACTTATCTCCTCTTCAAACTATAAAGATCAGCTATTCGGAGGATATGACAGAAACGAAGCGACACCGATCTATTTAAAACTACGATTGAAATAGTTACAGGAGTTTCAACGGTTACAAAGGTTTCAGCAGTCAAGTTTAACCGTTGTAACTAAAAACGGTAGTTTGAAACAGATTTATAAACTTTTGCCCTATTTATCCCGCGATTATTTTGTATTTTAATAATTAAGTCGTATATTTGCAGAGGTTTAAAGCCAAAGAGAGGGGACGGATGTCCCCTCTCTTTTGTATCAATCGCAAAACAAAGAGATGAAAACGGAAGAAATCAAACACCTCATAGAACCGATTCTGACAGAACACCATTTATTTCTGGTCGAATTGAAGATTTCTAAAGACAATGTTATCGAAGTCTTTGTCGATGCCCTGGAAGGAGTCAACATACAGACTTGTATCGCCGTCAGCCGGGAGATCGAATCTTCACTCAACCGGGATGAAGAGGATTTCGAATTGACCGTATCCAGTGCCGGAATAGGTTATCCTTTCAAAGTAGAGCAACAATATCAAAAAAATCTGGGTAAAAGTGTCGAAATAAAGCTGAACGACCATACCAAACTAAATGGTATATTACTTCGTTTCACCCCGGAAGAAATTGTCATCGAACAGGAAGAGAAAAAAATCATCGAAGGGAGCAAACGAAAACAATTGGTAAAAACAGAGCGGACAATTGTCCGCAAGGACATCAAAGAAATCAAAGATGTCGTGAAATTTTGAACCGGAAAAACAGATAAAGTAAATAATCAATAAAAATAAAAGCTAAAAAGTCGAAATGGAAAATATTAATCTGATAGATTCATTCGCTGAATTTAAAGAATTCAAAAACATAGACCGGGCCACATTGATGAGAGTATTGGAAGATATTTTCAGAAATATGCTGTTGAAAAGATATGGTACGGATGAAAATTTTGACATCATCATCAACATCGACAAAGGTGACCTCGAAATCTGGCGGAATCGTACTGTTGTAGAAGATGACAAACTGGAAAATCCCAATAGCGAGATTACTTTAACCGAAGCGAAAAAAATCGATGAAGATTATGAACTCGGAGAAGAAGTTACGGATGAAGTAAAATTCAAAGACTTCGGCCGCCGTTCTGTATTAGCTTTACGGCAGAATCTCTCCGCCCGTATTCTGGAATTGGAGAAAGACAATGTTTACAATAAATATAAGGATAAAGTCGGACAAATCATTTTGGGTGAAGTCTATCAGGTATGGAAAAAAGAAATGCTGGTCCTGGATGACGAAGGCAATGAATTGATTTTACCCAAACAGGAACAAATCCCGACAGACTTTTTCAAAAAAGGAGATTCCATCAAAGCCGTGGTCATTCGGGTAGAAATGCGGAATTCCAATCCTTACATTATCTTATCGAGAACTTCTCCGGTATTCCTGGAAAGATTATTTGAAAACGAAGTACCTGAAATTTTCGACGGTCTGATCACGATCAAGAACGTAGTCCGGGTACCGGGAGAGAGAGCCAAAGTTGCCGTAGAATCCTACGACGACCGTATCGATCCGGTGGGTGCTTGTGTGGGTATGAAAGGTTCGAGAATACATGGTATTGTCAGAGAGTTGAGAAATGAAAATATCGATGTGATCAATTATACCAATAATTTACAACTCTACATCACTCGTGCTTTAAATCCGGCTAAGATCAAAAATATCGAAATCGACGAAGCCCATAAAAAAGCAAATGTCTACCTCGATCCGGAAGAAGTATCACTGGCTATCGGTAAAGGTGGATTGAACATCAAATTGGCCAGTCAGCTGACCGGTTACGATATCGACGTATATCGCGAACTCGATCAAGCCCAGGAAGAAGATGTCAATCTGGATGAATTCGCCGATGAAATCGAAGGTTGGGTGATCGACGAACTGAAACGTGTCGGCTGTGACACTGCCAAGAGTGTATTAGAACTCAGCGAGTCAGAACTGGAAAGCCGGACAGACCTTGAAATTGAGACCATACGTGAGGTTCTCAATATTTTAAAAGCAGAGTTTGAATAATTCTGTATTAACGCTTGTAAATTTGTAATCTCAATATGGCAGTAAGATTAAGTAAAATAGCCCGAGAATTTAACGTAGGTTTATCTACTATCGTAGAGTTCCTGCACAGTAAGGGGATCAAAATATCCTCAGATCCGAATGCAAAGTTAACGGATGAAGATTATGCTTTGGTTGCAAAAGAATTTTCATCTGACAGCCAGGTAAAAAAAGAGTCCTCTCTGGTTGATCTGAAAAATACCAGAAAGAAAAAAGAGACTGTCACGATAGACAACGCTGGCAACATCTCTTCAGGAAACGAAAATACAGAAGAAGAGGAAGAGGAATTCATTTCGATTAAAGATGAAGTGAGATTCGAAAATAAAATTAAGATTGTCGATCATATCGATCTGAATCCGGAGAAAAAAACACAACCGGAACCGGTAGAAGCAAAGGTTGAACAACCGAAAAGAGAAACTCAGGAAGAAATAACCGAAAAAGTGGAAGAACCGAAAGTAACCCGGGTTGAAGTAGAAGAAACTCAGGAAGAAGAAAGAGAAGTAACACCAGAAGTGGAGCCCGAAATTTCCGTACAAATGGAAGAGTCTTCTGAATCCACTCCTTTCAAAGTAGCACAACCTGCGCTGAAAGATGTAAAAGTAGTGGGTACAATCGACCTGGACGCCATCAACCAACGTACCAGACCTCCGAAAAAAAGTAAACAGGAACGGGAACGGGATCGCCGTGAACAGAAAAAAGCCAACAAGCCTTTCGTATCGGCCGCTAAAACCGAACAGCCGGTAGCAAGCCCATCGACAGATATCGTTAATAAGGGAGAAGAGGATGCAGATATCCGTAAAAAACGGAAAAGAATTCATCGTCAGGATGAAAAAATTCAGGTGGAAGCAGCTACCGTTCCGGCCAAAAATGCCAAAATTGAAGAAAATAAGCGGAAACTGAAAAAGCTGAAGAAAAAGAAAAACGAAAAGACTGAAATCTCCGATGAAGATATCGACAAGCAAATCAAAGATACTTTTGCCCGCTTAGGAAGCAAAGGAAAATCACAGACTGCAAAACACCGTCGGGATAAGCGGGATGCTGCACAGCAAAAGTTACAGGCCGAACTGGAACAAGAAGAAAAGGAAAAGAGCATTCTGAAACTAACGGAATTCGTGACGGTAGCCGAATTGGCAACCATGATGAATATTAGTGTGACAGAGGTTATCTCTGCTTGTATGTCGCTCGGACTTTTTGTATCTATCAACCAACGCTTGGATGCAGAAACGATCAATATTGTTGCCGATGAATTCGGCTATTCGGTTGAATTTGTAAGCATTGAAATTCAGGAAGCCATCGACGAAGAGGAAGAAGATTCCGAAGAGAACCTGTTGCCACGTCCGCCGATTGTCACTGTTATGGGGCACGTCGACCATGGTAAAACCTCTTTATTGGATAGTATTCGTAAAACCAATGTCATCGCAGGTGAAGCCGGTGGTATTACACAGCATATCGGAGCTTACAACGTAAAATTGAGTGACGGCCGGACGATCACTTTCCTGGATACTCCGGGGCACGAAGCATTTACAGCGATGCGTGCCCGTGGTGCTCAAGTGACCGATATCGCTATCATCATCGTCGCTGCCGACGATAACGTCATGCCTCAAACCATCGAGGCGATCAACCACGCCAGTGCTGCGGGAGTACCTATTGTGTTTGCCATCAACAAAATAGATAAACCGGGAGCGAATCCGGACAAAATCCGGGAAGAACTGGCCAATATGAATTATCTGGTGGAAGAATGGGGAGGAAAATACCAATGTCAGGAAATCGCAGCTAAGAAAGGCTTAAATATCGAAGAGTTGCTGGAGAAGGTATTGTTAGAAGCCGAACTTCTGGATATGAAAGCCAATCCTCATAAGAAAGCTACCGGTTCTATCATCGAATCGTCTTTGGACAAAGGACGTGGATATGTAGCTACAGTGCTCGTACAATCCGGAACGCTTAAAGTAGGTGATATTGTGCTTGCCGGCCAGTATTTCGGACACGTCAAAGCCATGTTCAACGAACGGGGAGAAAAAATGGAGAAGGCAGGTCCTTCCGAACCGGCTTTAATATTAGGTTTGAACGGTGCTCCACAGGCAGGTGACAAATTCAATGTAATGGGAAACGAGAAAGAAGCGCGGCAACTTGCCAATAAACGGGAACAGCTCCAGCGTGAACAAGGTCTGCGTACTCAGAAACACATTACTCTGGACGAAATCGGACGCCGTATCGCTATCGGTAATTTCCAGGAATTGAATGTGATTGTTAAAGGCGACGTCGACGGTTCTATCGAAGCGTTGTCCGATTCACTGATCAAGCTGTCTACAGATGAGATCCAGGTGAACATCATTCACAAAGCTGTCGGACAGATTACAGAAGGAGATGTACTACTGGCTGCAGCCTCGAATGCAATCATCGTCGGGTTCCAGGTACGTCCGTCTATGGGCGCCCGTAAACTGGCTGAAAAAGAACAGATAGATATCCGGCTTTATTCTGTCATCTACCAGGCGATCGAAGAATTGAAATCAGCTATGGAAGGTATGCTTTCTCCGGAAATCAAAGAAGAAATCATTGCAACGGTCGAAGTTCTGGAAACCTTCAAAATCTCCAAAGTGGGTACCATCGCCGGTTGTATCGTCCGTGACGGCAAGATCACCCGTACAGCGAAAATCCGGGTTATCCGCGAAGGTATCGTCATTTACACCGGTGTTTTGGGTTCTTTGAAACGTTTTAAGGACGATGTAAAGGAAGTAACCAAAGGATTCGAATGTGGTCTGAATATCGAGAACTACAACGACATCCGGGTCGGAGACATGATCGAAGGATACCAGGAAGTGGAAGTGAAAAAAACACTTTAAATATATCGGACGAGCGACAAACGATTTCCATATTGCTTGCCGCTCTCTATTTTGTTAATCATTAATTAAGGAACATTTAACACCTGTCTAACACTGCTTATCAGGGATTATTTCTTTACTTTGTGATAGATAAAAAACAAAACAATTAATTTTTGAAAAAATGAAGAAGATATTGGTTATAATGGTACTGTTCGCAGCATTTACAACAGGACTGACAGCTCAGGTTTTAAAACCCGTAAAATGGCAAATCACCCAGAAAAAAGTGAGTGACGGAGTATATGATATCATCTGCAAAGCTACTGTAGACAGCGGATGGCATTTATACGACACGAAACTTCCCGAAGGCGGACCTCTGCCAACCACCTTCAATATGGATGAAGATGAAACCAGCGGTATCGAACTGGTAGGTGAATTCAAAGCGACAGAGAAAGCTCTGACCGAACATAGCGAAGCGTTCGATATGGATCTGAAATATTTTATCAATGCCGCTACTTTTGTTCAACGGGTCAAGGTAACCAGCGCAAAAGCTAAATTAGTGGGTTATGTAGAATATATGTCTTGCTCCGGCGGACAATGTACTCCTCCTGCAGAAGCAGATTTCAGTTTTGATTTAACAAAATAAGTACAGGATTCCGATTCCTGCTATAAAAAGAGACAAAGATCCAACCGATATTTTTGTCTCTTTTTTTCATCTTATCCGCTTATATAGTATGAAACATTTCCTGTTGGTTTTTCTGATTTCAGGATGTATCCCGGCTTTAGCCCAACCCTGGTTACACCGGGATAATAGTCCGGAATTGGATAGTCTGAGCTTTTTTTTCTTCGGAGACGTCATGCAACACGAACCTCAGATCAGCGGGGCCTGGAATGCAGAGACAGCTGATTACGACTATCTGCCCTGTTTTCAGTACATCACTCCTTATTGGCAAAAAGCCGATTATGTCATCGCCAATCTGGAAACGACTTTATCCGACAGGGGGTATAGTGGTTATCCTCAATTTTGTGCTCCCTGGCAACTTGCCCGTGATTTAAAAGCATGTGGAGTCGACATCCTGACCACCAATAACAATCATTCCTGCGACAAAGGACATCGCGGTATAGCTAAAACCATATACTATCTGGATTCCCTGCAATTCCCCCATACCGGAACCTTTACCGATACAACGGCTTGGATTACCCGTTCTCCCCTTTATATTCGCCAGGGAAAATTCAAGATTGCCCTGATCAGTTATACTTATGGGACTAACGGTATTCCGGTAACCCACGGCCAGGTCGTTTCCATGATCGATACCTTTCATATGGCCCGCCAAATCGAAAAGGCCCTTTTAGACACGGTCACCAATATCATTGCAGTCATGCACTGGGGTGAAGAGTATTTTACAGCTCCGAATGCAACTCAAAAAAAACTTTCTTCCTGGTTGCACGAACGGGGAGCCGACATCGTCATCGGTTCACACCCACACGTCATCCAACCGATAAGCTATATTCAACACGAACAGGACACACTGGGTGTTACTGTCTTCTCTTTAGGAAATTTTGTATCCAACCAAAGTAAACGATATACAAACGGAGGCTTGGGAGTTCACCTCACTCTTTACCGCCAAAACGGGAAAACCCGTTACCGGATGCAAACCCTCAGTAACTATGTCTATCGTCCGCAGGAAGATGGGAAAAGACGTTATTATGTCATCCCCGAACCGGAAGCCCACCGAATCCTCGCCAGCCAGGACTCTTTGCTCTATACCCGATTTTTTCAGGATACCGATTCGATTATCGGTCATATAGCACCGAAATTCCAATTAGAATAGGTGCTCACCGAAATCGACTCCGCAAATATTTTTACCGGAAGGACTTATTTTATGTAATAAAATTTGTAATTTCGTAGAGTTAAAAAATAATAACTTTTAAATTATGAAAATTGCAGTAATTGCACATGATGGAAAAAAAGCCGAAATGGTAGCTTTCCTGAACAGACACATGGACTTTCTGAAATCCGTAGGTACAGAAATCGTAGCTACCGGAACTACAGGGAAACATGCACAGGATGCAGGTTTGGAAGTTGAACGCTTACTATCAGGGCCGTTGGGAGGTGATGCTCAGATTGCCGCATTGGTAGCTGAACACCAAATTGCGATGGTAATTTTCTTTCGGGATCCGCTGGGTAAACACCCACACGAACCGGATGTACAAATGTTAATGCGGGTATGTGACGTTCACAACGTACCTATCGCGACCAATCCAGCCAGCGCTGAAATGATGATTCGGGGATTCCTCGATATGCAT
Organism: Odoribacter sp. N54.MGS-14; assembly: GCF_000980295.1. Lineage (NCBI taxonomy): Bacteria > Pseudomonadati > Bacteroidota > Bacteroidia > Bacteroidales > Odoribacteraceae > Odoribacter > Odoribacter sp. N54.MGS-14. The sequence goes on from NZ_LARL01000020.1 coordinate 21,475, forward strand.
CAGAAGTAAAGCCCGGCCCCCGGACTTTACTATCGGAAACGTCTTTATCAAGCGGCAGATAAAGCCGTTATTCAGAGAAATCTATGAAAACCTTTGCACAAACCATTCTCATCTATTATATTTGTGCAAAATATAAGATTCGGATGATCAGGAAATTTACAGCAATAACGCTTCTTTCTATGGCCAGCATAGTGATGCTTGCTTTTGTTGTATTTCCACATCATCATCACAACGAATATATCTGTTTCGCAACCGCTCACTGCCAGGATGAAGGAGAAAACGAAGAGCACAGTCATGACACAGGCAGTAGCAATCATCGGTGTGTAAAAAATCTTTTTCAAACCCAAATCAACCGGGGACAAAATGTAGAACATCAGAGCGAAGAAGGAGCCTATCATCATTTTAGCCTCTCGTTGTTTCTTGTTTCCAATATTCTTGAATTCTTATCTTCTGAAGCAGAGCAACAATGTGATTCCGATAGTTATTATCAGGAAAAACTTCATACAGCCTGTTATATATCAGCCTTGGCTGGCCGAGCCCCTCCTTTTACAGTATAGTTTTCTAAATATCAGGGAGATACCCTTCTGATAAACCGGACAGAATTTTATCGTACCGATAAAGCTTAGTTCATAAAATTTATAAAGTCGATACCCCTGCGGGCGTTTTATTTACGGCCGCAGAACGATCGTTAGAAATGAGGTTTGGTATAATCCTCCGAAGAATACGATCCACTTTATAAACTTCAGACAGTGAAAACACAACTTTATCAGCTTTACCAATAAGAATTAACCGAATTAAATATCCATAAATAAAACGATATGAGACTATTTATTATAGCCCTAACTATTTTATCGATGTGTTTTTACGGATGTAAAAATACTCAAAAATCCTCTCATGAACACGAGACAGCCGAGGAGCATGCAGCTCATAACCACGACCATGAACACGAAGGTCACAACCATGAAGAAGAGGAACATGAGAACGGCGAAGGACATAGTGATGAGATTATCTTCACAAAAGCACAGGCAGCCAAAACAGATTTTGAAGTGAAAGAAATACAGCCCGGAACCTTCCACCAGATTATCAAAACGACAGGTCAGGTGCTTCCGGCTCCCGGAGATGAATCGATCATCGTAGCCACCAACAACGGGGTTATTTCCTATGCTAACAATAACCTGGCGGAAGGAAGTATGGTAAAACAAGGACAACCTCTTTTTTACATTACTTCGAAGCACATGGGCGAAGGAGATTATTATACCCGTATCCATGCCAATTACGAAAAAGCCAAAGCCGAATACGAACGAGCTGAAAAATTAGTAAAAGATCAGATTGTTTCTCAAAAAGAATTTGAAAATGCCCGCTTAAATTATCAGAACGCCAAAACCGCTTATGAAGCTATTTCGGGTAAACAATCGGCCAAAGGTGTCGGGATCACCACTCCATTAACCGGTTATCTCAAAAACATCTCTGTCAAAGACGGCGAATATGTTACAGCAGGTCAGGCTATAGCCACTGTATCGCAAAATAAAAAACTGGTTTTACGTGCAGACGTATCTGAAAAATACTATAACTCGCTGAATTCCATCAATAATGCCAACTTTAAAACTCCTTACGATAATCGCGTATATGCTTTACCTGATTTATCCGGGAAATTACTATCCGTCGGTAAGGCTGCCGGAACAAATTCATTTTTTATCCCGGTAACCTTCGAATTCGACAACCGTGGTGATATCATTCCGGGTTCATTCGTCGAAATATACCTGCTCTCTTATCCCATGGAGAATGTACTGAGCCTTCCGGTATCGGCCTTAACGAACGAAATGGGTAATTTTTATGTATACCGCCAACTCGATGAAGAAGGTTACCAAAAGCAAGAAGTCACACTCGGAGCCAACAATGGCAAGGAAGTTCAGGTATTATCAGGCTTAACTCCGGGAGACCGGATCGTTACCCGTGGAGCTTATCAGGTGAAAATGGCTTCAGCCTCTGCTGCTATTCCGGGTCATACCCACGAACATTAAAATGGAGTAACTATGCTAAATAAAATCATACAATATTCATTACACAACCGTTTGTTGGTAATGATCGCAGCAGTAGCCCTGCTGATTTGGGGAAGCATTACAGCCCACAACATGGAAGTGGATGTTTTTCCAGACCTGAATGCTCCGACCGTAGTGGTGATGACCGAAGCTCAAGGGATGGCACCGGAAGAAGTAGAACGGCTGGTGACCTTCCCGGTGGAAACCGCTGTCAACGGAGCCACCGACGTCAGACGTGTACGTTCGTCTTCTACCACAGGTTTCTCGGTCGTATGGGTTGAATTCGAATGGGGTACGAATATTTATACAGCCCGGCAGATTGTATCGGAAAAGCTGGCAACCCTGGGAGAAGCACTTCCTGATAATGTCGGTACTCCCACCCTGGGCCCCCAATCTTCGATCCTGGGTGAAATGATGATTATCGGTCTGACTGCCGACAGTACTTCTTTACAGGATTTACGTACAATAGCCGATTGGACCATCCGACCGCGCTTACTCTCGACCGGAGGAGTTGCCCAAGTGGCCGTTATCGGAGGCGACATCAAAGAGTATCAGATATTGCTCGATCCGGCCCGTATGAAGTATTACAATATCGGATTGGACGAGGTCCTGCCGGTAGTAGAAAATATGAACCAAAATGCCACCGGAGGTATCCTTTACGAATACGGAAATGAATATATCATACAGGGAGTTATGGCAACCACCCGGGTCGAGGAAATAGGTAAAGCCGTCATTAAAACCGTCGACGATTTTCCTATCACATTGGCTGATATTGCAAACGTTCAGATCGGAGCTAAAACACCTAAATTAGGAGTTGCTTCAGAAAAAGGTAAACCGGCAGTGCTGGTTACCGTCACCAAACAACCCGGCACCAACACCCTCGAACTAACCGACAAACTGGATGCCTCTATCCAGGAACTTCGTAAAACTTTACCGGAAGACGTCGAGGTTTCGACAGACATTTTCAGGCAATCCCGTTTTATCAACAGTTCGATCCACAACATCCAGGAAGCTTTACTGGAAGGAGCTGTTTTTGTGATTGTGGTGTTGTTCTTTTTCCTGATGAATTTCCGGACCACGATCATTTCCCTCGTCGCTCTTCCTTTGTCTATGTTGATGGCAATCCTGGTGATGCATGCTTTGGGGTTGACAATCAATACTATGAGTTTAGGAGGTTTGGCTATTGCTATCGGCTCGTTGGTCGACGATGCGATTGTGGATGTGGAAAATGTATATAAACGCTTACGCGAAAACCGATTCAAACCCGCCACAGAACGACGCCCGACCATCGAAATTGTTTTCGAAGGTTCGAAAGAAGTCCGGATGCCTATCCTGAACTCTACGTTGATCATCGTGGCTTGTTTTCTTCCTTTATTTTTCCTTTCGGGCATGGAAGGCAGAATGCTGATACCGCTGGGTATTGCTTTCGTTGTCGCCCTGTTTGCTTCGACCGTCATCGCTTTGACACTGACTCCGGTATTATGTAGTTATATGCTGACTACCGAAAAAGCATTGAAAAAAAGCGAAAAGGAGCCATTTATCTCCCGCAGCTTAAAAAAGGTATACCGAAAATCGTTAAACTGGGCACTGCATTACAAAAAAATAGTGATCGGTACAGCTGCCACCCTACTGGTTTTATCGCTGATCATCCTATTCAGTTTAGGACGTAGCTTCTTGCCTCCTTTCAACGAAGGTTCGCTGACCATCAATATCAGTACCATGCCGGGTATCTCACTTGAAGAGTCGGACCGTATGGGTGGATTAGCCGAAAAGATTCTCCTGGGGATTCCGGAAATTCAAACTGTGGCACGTAAGACAGGACGTGCCGAGCTAGATGAACATGCACTGGGAGTAAATACCTCCGAAATCGAAGCACCTTTCGAGTTACAAGACCGGGACAGAGATGAATTTCTGGCTGATGTACGAAAACAATTGGGTGAACTGAAAGGGGCCAATATCGAAATCGGTCAACCGATCTCCCACCGTATCGACGCCATGCTTTCCGGAACGAAAGCCAACATTGCGATCAAACTATTCGGTAATGACCTGAATAAACTGTATAGCTTGGGAAGTGAAATCAAGAATTCTATACAAGGAATCGACGGTATTGCGGACCTGACTCTGGAACAACAGATCGAACGTCCTCAGTTACAGATTCTTCCTAAACGGGACATGTTGGCCAGGTATGGTATTACTCTACCGGAATTTTCCGAATTTATCAATGTCGCTCTGGCCGGGAAAGTAGTTTCACAAGTGAATGAAGGTGGAAAAATCTTCGACCTGACCATTAAAGTAGCCGACCATGACCGGGATAGCATGGAAGAAATCGGTGAACTCATGCTGGATGCCAATGGGCGTAAAGTGCCCCTGCATTATGTAGCGGAAGTACTTCCCCTATCCGGGCCCAACACCATCAGCCGGGAGAATGTACAACGTAAGATCGTCGTTTCTGCCAATGTTGCCGGCAGGGATTTGAAAGGCGTAGTCAACGATATCCAAAAAACAGTAGACGAACAAATCTCTCTACCGGAAGGTTATCACATCGAGTATGGCGGACAGTTCGAAAGTGAAGCAGCTGCTTCCCGAACTTTATTCCTGACTTCCCTGATCTCCATCCTACTGATATTCTTGATTTTGTATCATGAATTCCGGAGTTTACCTTTATCCGGTATCATCATGTTGAATCTGCCCTTAGCCATCATCGGAGGAGTGATCAGTATCTGGTTTACCTCAGGGGTAATCAGTATCCCTTCTATCATCGGATTCATTTCCCTATTCGGTATCGCTACCCGTAACGGAATACTACTGGTATCCCACTACAATCATTTACGGGAAGAAGGTCTGAATCTGAGGGAAAGTATTATTCAAGGTTCTTTGGACCGGCTCAATCCGATTCTGATGACAGCCTTAACCTCTGCACTGGCTTTAATTCCGCTGGCTGTGGGTGGGGATCTTCCGGGAAATGAAATCCAAAGCCCTATGGCACAGGTGATATTAGGAGGATTATTAAGCTCCACTCTGCTAAACGGATTTGTAGTCCCTATCGTATATTTTCTGTTGAACCGGAAAAAAGAAGCATCAATAGTAACCCCTCAGGAGATACAAGCCGATTTATAAATTTACAATTCATCATTATGAAAAAATACATATACATCCTTTGCCTGTCTCTGATCGTCACTCTCCCTGTATTTTCCCAATCGGGAATCAAGGAAGTGCTTAAAAATATCGAGGTAAACAATCCCACCTTACAAGCAGGCATGCAACTAAACCAAGCACAAAAGCTGGAAGCACGGACGGGGATTTTTTTACCCAACCCGACAGTCGAATTAAATCAATTGTGGGCCGACCGTAGTGTAGGCGGAAATGCCAACGAATTAGCCGTCGTACAGAGTTTCGACTTCCCTACGGTCTATGCCAATAAAAACAAATTGGCCAAATTGAAATCTGCAACTTCCGATCTCCAATATGCAGCCACCCGTCAGGAGATCTTACTGACAGCACAACAGACCTGCCAGGAGATCATATACTTACGCAAACAAAAACAGTTATTGGACCAACGGCTGAAAAATGCGGAAAAACTAGCAGAATTGTATCGTCAACGTTTTGCGAATGGTGATGCCAACCGATTAGAATACAACAAAATTCAATTAGAAAAGATTAATGCCAATAATGCCAGCCGACTCAATAACTCGGCTTTGCGGGCTCAATTGGAGAAATTACAGGCACTGAACGGTGGCCACCCCCTCGATTTCGAAACAACGGACTACCCACAGACTCAGGTTCTACCGGACTATTCCAGTCTGGAATCGGAGTATCTGGCCGCTGATCCCACATTAAAAAGTCTACGCAGCGAATCCGAATCCGCCCAACGGGAGATCAAAGTAAACCGGGCCCTGACTTTACCTAAATTCGATCTGGGTTACCGTCGTAACGGGGGGAGTGAATCAAAGATGAACGGTTTCAAAATCGGCCTTTCGATTCCGCTTTGGGAAAATAGAAACACGGTTAAACAAGCAAAAGCACAAGCCGAATATACGGTTACCAATATCTTAGCCAATCAACAGACCCTGAAAGCTACCCTCCGGGAACTATACCTGCAAGCCGAAGCTTTGGCAAACTCCCGGAATGAATATGCAGAGGCTCTTTCCAGCCAACGGACCGACGAATTACTCAATAAGGCTCTCGAAACCGGGCAGATATCCATGATCGATTATTTTGTAGAGATCACTCTGCTTTACGATAGTATGCAAAACTATTTGGATGTAGAAAAAGAATATCAGAATGCAGTGGCCCAACTATTACAATATCAATTGTAATAAGTTTTAAAGTCCCCCAACCTGCCGGCGCGTTTTTACAGCCACGAGTGCTGCTGTAAAAACGCGCCGGCAGAGTTCAAAAAACTTTAGGAAGCAATTACTCCAGATTTTAATAATTACAGGGGGCACAAAAGTTGCAAGAAATTCAGCATCAAGGCAATTACCGCTATACGGCTATCCCCCTAATAACTCATCAAACACAGGTCAGCAATTCCCTCATCCGATGAATGACAGGAGCTTTTTTCTGCAGGCGTTCTTCATTGTTATGCCCTCCTGCAAATAAGATACAATCGAACCCCAAAGCGTCGGCCACCTCGGCATCGTGAATAGTATCTCCAACCATCAGGGTGTCTTCGGGTACAATCGGACAAGTCTGTAACATTTGCTGTCCCCGTTCGATCTTGCCGGCCGCATAAATATCATTCGCCCCACAAGCGCGGTCAAAACGGGAATCGATCTGAAAATGCCGGAGCATCTGTTGCAACAAATCTTCCCGAAGAGCAGACAGGACATACTGTTTTACACCGGTTTGCTGTATGCCTGCCAGCACCTCTCTTACTCCTTCGTTCAATCCCACTTCGCCGGCATATTTATCATAGGTCTCGACAAAATCGACAGACAGTTCATGAAAAGATTCTTTCTCCATATCGAATCCGACCCGATCATAAAAGTCTATGACCGGAAAACCGAATTTTTCTTTATAATCTTCTACAGAAAGCAATGGCAAACCTCTTCTCCCGAGCATATCGTTCAACGTATTCACACCGACTTTCACATCATTCAATAAAGTACCGTTCCAATCCCACACGACATTTTTATACTTCATAAATTTATCTTTAATCCCTATTATTTATTCCTCTTCTTCTACAGGCTTATAAAAAGCTTCCGCTCCAGGCCAATCCAATTTTTTCCGTGCCAGTCCTTCCGGATAAATCATATACACCACATCAGCCTCGGTCGCCAACTCATTTTTTTCATTGAAAAGCTCCACGTGAGCGGTCACCAACCGTCTTGCCACTTCGGTCACCTTGGCTCTCAACCAAATTTCTCCCTGATCTGTCCGGACAGGCCGTCGGTATTTCACCTGCATTTCTGTTGTCACACCAGCTGTTTTTTCATGAGAAAAGATTGCCCAACTGGCAATCTCATCGATCAGTGTCGCCTGTATCCCTCCATGCAAAACATGAAAAAAGCCCTGATAATTCTCCGAGGGCACCCAATGGCAGGTGATATATTCACCTTCATCCACAAACTTACATTTCAGTCCATACGGATTTGTCGGCGAACAACCGAAACAATTGTATCCCTCCAAATCCGCATAGGCATTATACATTTTCCGTTTTTCCATTTTACGTTCCGATTATCGAACCGTAAAATTAACGCATTTTTCTAAGAATTGTTGCCTGCTTTATATTTTTCATACTCGACCACGACCAATTCGATCGGAATAGCCAATAAACTCATTCGCCGGAAGATATCGGGCAGTTCCGTCCCGACAAACTCTTCACGTCTGGATTCAGTAATCTGCTTCGAAGCTCCTTCTGTCACAAAAAAGCCGACTCCCCGCTTGTTGCAAATGATCTCCCGGGCCTGCAAATAGTCGTAGGCACGCATCACAGTATTCGGATTTACTTCCAATTGTACCCCCAATTCACGAACAGACGGAATCCGTTCCTGAGCTTTCCATTTACCTGTGACAATGTGATCACAAACCAAATCCACAATCTGCAAATAAATCGCCTGCGTCTCCTTAAAGTCCATAATCAGTAATATTGTCTTTAACCTTTGACTTTGAGATACACACCTTCGGTGCATTCAATGTATCCACTTTTACACCGGGAGATACCCATAACTGACATATCACACCCGAATATTCCTCGGGGCCACTTACATATAAAGTGTCTCCGGCCACCCGAAAACCAGTAACCTGCCGGAACGGTATCACACCGGTTATTTTAAATCCCTGCTTTACCTTTTCCGGCGACTCAATCACCCTGACTGCCATATCTGTATTATAGATCACAACGTTACTTACCGGCTGTTTATACAATTTTTCGATATAAGCCCCGGCTTTTTCCATCTCCTGATCACTTGGATTTTTTAAGTTATAAAAAATGATAAATCCCAAAATCACCGGTAAAATATAAAGGACTGCTAAAATTAAATCATATTTTTTCATTGTCTTTTCAATTATTGAACTTGTTTCGTTTTCAATTTTATCCAAATTACTGCCTGATAGGTCAGTGGGAAAATATAGAACACCAGTAACCAGCGGAAAGAAGGTAAATCTGGCAAGACTTCTCCTCCGTAAAAACTCAACTCATCGGGTTTCATTTGTGGCTCTGCCCCGAACAACTTATTCCCCAACCAGACGGAAACGGCTACCAAGGCCAATAAAAATATCACATGAACCAAAAAAGTCAATATAAAAGGATGCTTCCGGAAAGTGACCGATCCCCACATGCCTACCGACATTACATATAAAAACCAAATGACAACCATATTCACTACAATGCCATTGGTCAGCTTTCCATAGTTCAGTTCTTTCTGATCATACGAAATATTCATCAGGTACCCACCCTCCGAAAAGTCGAACACATTCCCGATTTCGGTATGAACCACTTCCTGTCCGGGAGTCATGGCAGGGACCTGATTCCCGAAACTCCCGCTTACATACTCCAATCGATTGAGTCCTGTAAATTTATAACTACTCGTAACCGAAGCCAAAGCATAAAACATCAACAAATAAACGACAAGTAATACGACCGTGGAATTCAGGAAAGCCAGCACATATTTTTCAAAGACAGAAGCCGGTAACAACAGCGTATTCAATATTTTATCTTTTACAACAAAATCACGCAAAGAATGCAGAGCGACAACCAAAGCAAACAATCCATATAGTCCCCAGAACAGCTGACGATATACCCCTTTGTAATATTGAATAAAATCAGATACCTCCGCCGGATTTTCTACTTGCGTGTATTCCCTCAGAAAAGGATTAAATTTACACAAACACAAAAAAGTGATTATTCCTATGATCCCTAGGAAAATAATTCCTAACCTCCTATTTTCCCGGTAATACTTCCGGGCCAATGCTCCAAAACGCCGGTATTCAAATACTTCATTCATAGCTATCATTTTATACATTTTCCTATTTCAAAACTTTTTCAATCTCCGCCGGATGTTCCAAAACCGCATTAAAAAACAATTCCATATCCAGTTTGCTATCTTCCTGCTGTAAGTTGGGTACCATTCCCCAGCGGCCTCTTAAAGATTCTTCGGCAAATAAAGCCGTTTCTCCCTCTCTCAGCTGCCTGAACACAAAATGATCCGTAATCTGTTCTACCGTTGTATTGACCAAGATCCGGCTCTTTTCGATAATGACCAAAGCATCGATCAAATTTTCCAGATCCCGGACCTGATGAGTAGAAATCACAACACAACGTTCCTCTGAAGCCACCGACGCAATCAATCGCCTGAACTGACTTTTTGAAGGGATATCCAATCCATTGGTTGGTTCGTCCATCATCAACAACCGGGTATTACAAGCTATCCCCAGACTGATCAAAGCCTTCTTACGCTGTCCATAAGACATTTGTCCCATTTTATCCGATTCGGATACTTCAAAAATTTCCATGGCATGGAACAATAATTCTTCGTCAAACTTCGGATAAAACCGACAGATCAAAGGGAAATAATCTTTCATCCTCATATCCGGCAAACAGATTTCTTCAGGAATGAAAAAAATATCGGATAAAAAAGAAGGTTTCCTCAACCGGGGAATAGCATCACACACCTCTATCCGGCCTCGCAAAGGAAACAATAAACCACCGATCAATTTTAATAAAGTAGTCTTACCGGCTCCATTCTTTCCAAGCAGGCCATAAATATGCCCCCCGGTCAATGAAAGATTCAATCCGGAAAAAACTTCCCGTTTTTTTTGATAACCAAAATCCAAGTTTTCAATATAAATCATCTTTTCAATATTAAGATTGATAAATTTTCATAGCGTATTAATATACTAATACACTACAAAAGTAGATATAATAATCAGAAAAACAAATTCTGAAGAAAAAAAACGGTCAAAATAACTCTTCGTCACTTTGACCGTTTCCTCTATCGTCAGTCAGCCTTCTCAGGCCGGATTCATAATCACATATTCGTAGCGATCGATTCGGCACAAGCTTTCATTTCCTCAGCCGGAAATTGCTTTTTAGGATTACAAAAATTCATATCGTCCCCTCCGTTGAGAGGCACCAGATGAACATGTGCATGCGGGACATCCAAACCCAATACAGCCACACCGACCCGTTGGCAAGGAATGGTTTTACCAATAGCCCTGGCGACCTTCTTGGCAAACACCATTAGCCCGGCTAACTCTTCATCCGAAAGATCGAACAGGTAATCGGTTTCTTTTTTAGGAATCACAAGCGTATGTCCCTTTTGCAAAGGATTAATATCGAGAAAAGCATAATAATACTCATCCTCAGCTACTTTATAAGAAGGAATTTCTCCTTTCACGATTTTAGAAAAAATTGAAGCCATAACAAATCGCATTTTACAGACTGATATCCATAATTTCGAATTCCATTTCACCGGCAGGTACCTTCACCATCACTTTATCTCCTAATTTCTTTCCGACCAAAGCCTGTGCAATCGGTGTATGGATAGATAACTTCCCTTCCTTGAAATTTGCTTCAGTTTCAGAAACCAGAGTATAAGTCATTGTTGCTCCGGTTTTCGTATTTTTGATCGTCACCTTATTCAACATCTGTACTTTAGATGTATCGATCTGTGACTCATCGATCACCCGACAGGTCGCGATGGTATCTTTCAGTTGGGCTATTTTTGCTTCCAAAAGCCCCTGGGCATCTTTGGCTGCATCATATTCTGCATTTTCTGAAATATCGCCTTTTTCGATAGCTTCTCCAATAGCCTTGGAAATTTTCGGACGTTCTACATTCTGCAATCTTTCCAATTCCTCCTGTAGTTTCTTCAATCCCTCTTTTGTTACATAAGACACTTTGTTGCTCATAACCGTTTATTTAACATTTATTTTATACATAAAAAAATAAATGACACTTATCCTCCAATAAGTGCCTTTATTAAAAAGAATTCCTGTTGATACTAGGAATCCTCACCTCCGATTACAAAGATATGACCTTTTTTCGGAATAAAAAATTTTTTCAGCAAAATTATACAAACGTTTCCACTTCAGAATTTCTTCGTTTCGCCCCTAATCTCACTCTTTATCAATATTTTTCTCTTTCAATACCCTTCAAAATACCGGCTTGTTTTCAGACCAGCCTTGTAAATAACCGGATAGATAGTTCCTCTTTTATACATAAACTTTTCAGAAGTTATAAAATAAAAAGGGAATCATTTGCATATAAAAATAACTTTTCCTACATTTGCACCTCGATAAAAACGTACACAGTCTCTTATACGAAAGACTCCGTGATAATACTGTGTCCGATAAATGGATTTTTAAAATTTGAAATAATGGATTTAATTAAAGTTGCAGAACAGGCATTTGCCGCTGAGAACCCAGTAGAGCATCCTTCATTCAACACAGGTGACACAGTAAGCGTTCACTACAAAATTGTCGAAGGAAATAAAGAGCGTATCCAGGTATTCCGTGGTGTAGTTATCCAAGTCAAAGGAACCGGAAGCACTAAAACTTTCACTGTTCGTAAAATGTCAGGAAATGTCGGTGTTGAAAGAATTTTCCCGATAGAATCACCGTTTATCAAAGAAATCGAAGTAAACAAAGTCGGAAAAGTAAGACGTGCCCGGATTTATTATTTCCGTAATCTTACCGGTAAGAAAGCCAAAATCAAAGAAAAGAGATCTTAAGATCAAGTTAAAAATAAAAAAAGCTCTGCGTTGCAGGGCTTTTTTTATTTCCTATCTTTGTCAAATCTTTAAGGAATATTTTATCGTATCAACAAAGACAGAATCATCACAACAATAAAAAATACATTATGGAGAATACTGAAATTATTCAAAAAGCCAGAGCCAAAGCCGAAATGTGGCTGAACGATGCCTACGACAAAGCTACCCGTACAGAAGTAGAACGCCTGTTGAATGCCAGTGACCCGACCGAATTGATCGACTCATTTTACAACGATCTGGAATTCGGTACCGGTGGGTTACGCGGAATTATGGGTGTGGGGAGCAACCGGATGAATATTTATACGGTAGGTGCCGCTACCCAAGGTTTCGCCAATTATATTAACCGGCTGTTCCCGGGAGAAAATAATTCAGTATGTATAGGCCACGATTGCCGCCATCATTCGCGGGAATATGCAGAAACGACTGCAGCGATCTTTTCAGCCAACGGCATTACAGCTTATCTTTTCGAATCGCTGCGTCCGACACCGGAAATGTCGTTTGCTATCCGTGAATTGGGATGTAAAGGAGGAGTCATCATTACCGCTTCACACAACCCGAAAGAATATAACGGTTATAAGGCTTACTGGAATGATGGTTCACAGTTAGTTCCCCCTCACGATAAAAATGTGATCGACGAAGTAAAAAAAGTGAAGGTCACCGATATTAAGTTCACGGCTGTCCCGGATAAAATCAAGATTCTTGGCGAAGACTTTGACCAGAAATTCCTGAATACAGTAAAAACCCTGAGTTTATCTCCGGAAGCCATTCAACATCAGCACGACTTGAAAATTGTTTTTACTCCCTTACATGGTACCACTTATAAATTAGTGCCTGCTTCTTTACGTAATTGGGGGTTCACCAATATCACCACTATCCCGGAACAGATGATTACCGACGGTGATTTTCCAACCGTAGCTTCTGCAAATCCGGAAGAACCGGCAGCCTTCAAGATGGCATTGGATAAAGCCCGGGAGATCGATGCCGACCTGGCTATGGCTTGTGATCCGGACGGAGACCGTATCGGTATCGCTGTTAAAGACGACCGGGGCGAGTGGATTCTACTCAACGGCAACCAGACCAACATTATTTTTACCTGGTATATCATCCAGCGCAGGAAAGCATTAGGCCTACTCAAAGGCAACGAGTATACTGGTAAAACGATCGTTACTTCCGAGCTGATTAAAGATATCGCCGAGAAGAACGGGATTCCCTGTTACGATGTATACACCGGTTTCAAATGGATCGCCGATATGATCCGTAAAAAGGGAGCTGAAGGTTACATCGGAGCCGGTGAAGAATCGTTCGGTTTCATGCCAGGTTCTTTTACCCGGGATAAAGATGCCGTATCTTCGACCTCTTTGATGGCAGAAATTGCTGCCTGGGCAAAAGATCAGGGGAAAACTTTGTTCGGTATTCTCGAATCGATCTATGCTGAATATGGTTTCTCACAAGAAAAAATGGTTTATATTGTACGCAAAGGCCTGACCGGAGCTCAGGAAATCAAAGACATGATGAACAACCTCCGGCACAACACCCCGAAAACGATCAATAACAGTGAAATCATCATCAAAAAGGATTATGCAACATTACAGGAAATCAATCTGAAAACCGGAGAAACAAAAACCATGGATTTTCCAACCACCAGTGACGTACTTCAATTCTTCCTGGCCGACGGTTGCAAAATCTCCGTTCGTCCTTCCGGTACCGAACCCAAAATAAAATTCTATTTCGAAGCCCGTGCCACGATGAAAAATGTAAACGATTTTCATAAAGCCCAAGCTGAAGCTTTAGCTAAAATCGATGCAATGATGGCCGATCTGAAAATAAACTAATACCCGGCAGGCTAATGTACCGCACTGTGTATACAGACCGGTACATTAGCCTATTTTCAAACCGGTATTTCGAAGAACTCTTCTTTAAAATTGACGAAATATACCCTTTCCTGTGCCCGGGTAATCGCCGTATACAACCAACGCCAATACTCATCATTCAGCATCTCCTCCGGCAACCACCCCTGATCGATAAACACGGCATCCCATTGTCCCCCCTGAGCTTTATGACAGGTAACGGCATAAGCGAATTTCAGTTGTAAGGCATTGTAATATTCATTTTCCCGGATTTTTTCAAATCGTTTCTTTTTAGAAGGGATATCGGCATAATCGGCTTCTACAGCCTGATAAAATATACGGTTTTGTTCATACGTCATCGCCGGATAATCGGACATCAGGGTATCCAGCATAACCCAAGCCGTCACCTCTTCTTCATACCCATCTATCTTCAGTGTAGCATTTACAAAATGATGCCCATAAAGCTCTACTCTTCTGCCGGCCCGTTGTACGGTAGCCATATCTCCATTGGCAATAAAATCGATTTTTTCATAATCAGCTCCCCAGAAATAATTGTTTTTTACGATCATAATCCGGTCTCCACTACAAAAATCCTCTTCCCGGTATAAGATCGTGCGGCGTATTCCTTCATTAAACCGATTGGCCCGTTTATTCGAACGACAAACGACAATCGTTTCTTCTTCCCCGAACCGCCCGTAACAGGAATCTATTTCTTCCAGAAGTTCCCCACCACCGATCTTAAAAACATCGGGAAATTTTCCGATCCTGAGCCGCAGATTTTCCGATCCGATTCCGATCAGACTCCGTACCTGTGTGGCATTGTATAAAATACCCGACTGTTCTGCCTGCCGCATAATATCGGTCAAAGCCACCTCGGTCACCTTGAAATTATAAGCAGCTTCCAGTTCCCGTCTGTCCAAGGCCGGACTAATATCCAGGCCTACAGGGGGTAACTGAGCCACATCCCCGATCAGTATCAAACGGTTATTCCGTCCATTATATATATACTGTATCAAATCGTCCAACAAACAACCACTCCAGAAATTACCTTCCCCATCGGCATTTGAAATCATCGAAGCCTCATCGACAAAAAACAAGGTGTCAGCACCGGCATTAAATCCCAGATTAAACAAGCCTTCTCCATCGGTCGAAGACTTTTGACGATAAATCTTTTTGTGGATCGTAAAAGCCGCTTGTCCGGCATAACCGGCAAAAACCTTCGCCGCCCGACCGGTCGGGGCCAGCAAAACGACTTTATACTCAAGGCTTACCAAAGCATTCACAATAGCAGCGACCAATGAAGTCTTTCCCGTACCGGCATATCCTTTCAACAGAAAAATCCCTTCTTCTTCCCGGGCAAAGAAAAAACGGATAAAATGCTCAACAGCGATCTGTTGGGTCGGAGAAAAATCATAACCGAATTTCTTCCGGATAATATCTTCAAAATGTTTTTGGATCATCATGAAATTTAATAGAAGATTATGCCTTTAATCTAAATTTTTTCCTAAATTTGCGAGCAATATTAAGATTTTGTGCTGCGTTGACAACGTTTGAATTGCGGGGATAAAGATACGAAATTAGGATCAACCTCACAGGTCTGATGAAAATTTATGCATTAATATCATACAAAAATAACGTTAAATATGAAAAAGCTTATTATTCAGATTATCCTTGCCGGAATTATTATTTTTCTTGGCTATAAATGCTACGAAAGTATTAAGATTCCTCAACAATTTAAAGTGATAAAAGAACAGAGATATGCGAGAATTGCCGATCGTCTGAAAGATATCCGTACAGCTCAGGAAGCTTATAAAGGAGTATATGGAAAATATACCGGTAGTTTTGACACTCTGATCAATTTCATCAAATACGACTCGGTAAAAGTTGTTCGTTCAATCGGTTCGTTGAGCGACGAAGACCTGGAAAAAGGAATTACCGAAGCTCAGGCTATCAAAGAAGGGCGGATTGTTCGTGACACTGTAAAACAAGGCGCTTTAGAAACCATTTTCAATAAAGATTACCCGATCGACGATCTCCGTTATGTGCCTTTCACGAAACGGAAATATCAATTCAATATGGGTGCCTCTTCTATGTTTACCGATTCAGGAGTAGAAGTCCCTCTTTTCCAAGCTTGGATTTCCAATACCTATATCTTTGAAGACATCGAAGATCAATACAAAGATGAAATCCTTCAGGAAAACGGTGAAAGAAAAAGGCTGAAGAAATATCCGGGGCTGAAAGTCGGTGACCTGAAAGAAGCGAATAATAACGTAGGTAACTGGGAATAATGTAGTTGCATGCAGAACGTATATTATATTGACAGTAATTTCATAAAAGAAAATTCTTCACAATATATTTTGTCCATCCGTTACTCGACGGATGGACTTTCATTTTGTGTCCACAATCATAATCACCAGCTTTTGGTGTTTTTTTTCCAGCCTTACCAGTTGGATAGCCAGGATGCCGTCATTGCCAAGGTAAAAAAAATCATGGTGGAAGATGAACTATTGAATTTAAAATATAAAAAAGTATATATTCTACCTTGCCAAAAAGAAAAAATCCTGTTGCCCGCCCATGTGTTCAATAAGAATACCTTGGGAGATATGTACCGGATCTGCCTGCAACCTCAGAAAAACGATATCTTATTATACCGGAAAATCAAAGCGATCGAAAGTTACCTGGTCGAAGTACTCCCACGTAGTTTCGTCAATTTTCTGAGCTCCCGTTATGCTTCGCTGTGTATCGTCAATAATGCTTATGCTTTTATCATTCAAGCTATCGAAAGCATTCAATTCAATACCAATCATCTATTTATCGACATACACGATCGGTATTTCGATTTATTATTGACTCAGAACAACGAGGTACTGTTGTTCAATTCTTTTGATTACGGTTCGGTGACTGACCTGATTTATTACACCCTGAATTGTCTGCAACAATGTCATATCGATAAAGAGAACGTGCATACCTCCTTATCGGGCAATCTGGTCAACGATCCGGATTTACTGACGCTCATGAATAAATACATCCCGAATGTATCTATCCTGAATTGCGCCCCATTGTCCCAGCTCGTACGGAATAATGAATTGAATAATTCCAGTTTTATCCACTTGCTAAATATCCACAAATGCGAATAATCAGTGGTTCTCACCGAGGACGGCAGATTTTTCCCGACAAGAGTTTCAGTGCCCGTCCGACGACCGATTTTGCCAAAGAAAATTTGTTTAATGTACTGACCAATTATATGGACCTGGAAGATATTTCCGCCCTTGATCTATTCTCAGGTACCGGCAGTATCAGTTATGAATTTGCTTCCCGTGGTGCCCGGGAGATTGTCTCCATCGAACAGAATTACAAACATTATATGTTCATCAGGCGGACTGCAAAGGAATTGGGTTTTAAGCACATAAAAATCTATAAAACCGATGTCTTTATCGCTTGCAAAAAATTAAAAGGACGGAAATTCGACCTGATTTTCGCCGACCCTCCCTATAAGTTGGATAAAATCGACGATATCCCTGCCGCAATCTTCGATAATGAATTGTTAGCCGAAAATGGGATTGCTATTATAGAACATCCGGCCAACACCGACTTTTCCAGTCACCCCCGTTTTTCCGAACACCGGCAATACGGCAGCGTGAACTTTTCGTTATTCAGATAGGTTGTTTCGCAAAAAAATCCCGGGATTCGGCTTCAACCGTCCCGGGATTAAAATATGATCGACCGATCTTTAATTTTCGTCGTTCACATAATCGTAAAGCGGATCGCAGGTACACATCAGGTTGCGGTCGCCATACCCATCGTCTACGCGTCCTACTTGAGGCCAGAACTTATTCTCAGCCACCCAAGGCAGCGGATAAGCCGCTTTACTACGCGGATAAGTGTGAGTCCACTCGTCAGCTGTCAGAACCTTATGCGTATGCGGAGCATTCTTCAGTACATTATCGGTTTTATCTGCTTTTCCTTCGGCTACCTCACACATTTCCTCGCGGATTGTCTTCAGTGCTTCGATAAAACGATCCAGTTCTTCTTTCGGTTCACTTTCAGTCGGTTCCACCATCAAAGTACCATGTACCGGGAACGACAGGGTCGGTGCATGGAAACCGAAGTCCATCAACCGTTTAGCAATATCGAGCTCGGAAATACCATATTCTTTATTGAAAGCGCTGCAATCCCAGATCATTTCATGACCTACGCGTCCCTGTTTGCCTTTGAACAAAATTTTAAAGCCGAGCTTTTCAAATGAAGAAGCCAGATAGTTCGCATTCAGGATAGCCATTTCAGTTACGTACTTCAAACCTTCTGCTCCGAGCATCAACAGATAGCCATAGGTCACAGGCAGCATGCTCACCGAGCCATAAGGAGCGGCTGACACAGCATGTATTCCTTGTTCTCCGCCAGTCTTCACCACTGCATGTGAAGGTAAGAAATCTACCAGGTGTTTAGCCACACAGATCGGACCGACACCCGGGCCACCACCACCGTGAGGCATAGCAAACGTCTTATGCAAATTTAAATGGCAAGCGTCGGCGCCGATAAATCCGGGACTTGTCAAACCACATTGACCGTTCATATTCGCTCCGTCCATAAAGACCTGTCCACCGTTATCATGAATAATCTTCACCAGTTCCCGGATTGATTCTTCAAAAATACCATGGGTAGAAGGATAAGTAATCATAGCCCCGAACAGATTGTCTTTATTCGCTTCCGCTTTAGCCCGAAAATCTTCGACATCGATATTTCCTTCTGGATCGGTAGCCGTTACGATAATCTGCAAACCGGCCATAGCACTGGAAGCCGGATTCGTACCATGAGCGGAGGCGGGGATCAACATCACCTTCCGGTGACCTTCTCCACGGGAAATATGATATTGACGTAATACCATCAGAGCGGTATATTCACCGGCAGCACCGGAATTCGGCATCAGGCTGCAACCTGCAAATCCGGTCACTTTCTCCAGCATTTGTTCCGTTTCACGGATCATTTGCTGATACCCTTCCGCCTGATCAAACGGAACAAAAGGATGCATACCTCCGAATTCAGGCCAGGTGATCGGCATCATCTCTACAGCGGCATTCAATTTCATCGTACAAGAGCCCAAAGAAATCATAGAGGTCGCCAAAGAGATATCCCGGCGTTCCAGATTCTTCATATAACGCATCATGGCCGTCTCGGAATGATAGATATTGAATACCGGCTGAGCCATAAACTCATCCTCCCGCAACATGTCAGGATCGAGTACGGTGCAATCGTCCAGGAAAGTCACTTTCTCAGCTTTCTTCCCAGCAGCTTCGGCAAAAATACCGATGATCTCATTGATTTCAGCTTCACTGATCTTCTCGTCGGTCGATAATCCGACAGTCGTTCCGCAAGCACAATAGAACAGATTGATCTGATGTTCCAAAGCTACTTCCCGAATCATTTCCTGAGTCACTCCCTGCGGCAGCACGAAACGGATCGTATCGAAGAATTTTCCTTCCTTCAGCTGATAGCCGTATTTACTAATTTCTTCCGCCAGAATAACAGCAGCCGAATGGATATGCCGTGCTATCCGCTGTAAACCTTCCCGACCGTGCCATGCACCGTAGAAACCAGCCATCGTAGCATTCAATGCCTTGGCTGTACAGATATTTGAAGATGCTTTTTCACGTTTGATATGTTGTTCACGGGTTTGCAAAGCCAGACGCAATGCTTTATTTCCTTGAGCATCGATCGTTACACCGATAATACGTCCCGGAATATTCCGTTTGTATTCTTCCTTAGTAGCCATGTAGGCAGCATGAGGACCACCGTATCCCATCGGGATACCGAACCGCTGCGAAGTACCGACAACCACATCGGCCCCCCACTCTCCGGGAGGAGTCAATAATACCAAACTCATCAAATCGGCGGCAACAGTCAAAAGAGAACCATTGGCATGTACCCGATCGGCAAAAGCTCTGTAATCCCGGATCGCACCGTTAGCAGCAGGATATTGTACTAAAGCTCCGAATATTTCCGGAGTAAATTCAAAAGTATCGTAATCTCCGTAAACCAGTTCGATTCCCTGAGGAGCAGAACGTGTGACTAATACATCTTTAATCTGAGGGAATACTTTATTATCTACAAACAACTTGTTTGCTCCGGCTTTCTTCATTTCCTTTCCCCGCAGAGCATACATCATAGTCATTGCTTCTGCCGCAGCAGTCGCTTCATCCAGCAGAGAACAGTTGGTGATCTCCATAGCTGTCAGTTCGATAATCATGGTCTGATAGTTCAGCAAAGCTTCCAGACGTCCCTGGGATACTTCGGCCTGATAAGGAGTATAAGAAGTATACCAAGCCGGATTTTCCAATATATTCCGGATAATAACAGCCGGAGAAATGGTATCGTAATATCCTTGTCCTATAAACGAACGATATAGTTTATTCTTAGCAGCGACAGCCCGTATCCGAGCTAAAAACTCATCTTCAGTCAAAGGAGCAGGCAAATCCAACAGTTCCTGTAAACGGATGGATGCCGGTACTGTTTGTTCTATCAATTCGTCGACAGACTTCACTCCGATCACCTTCAACATCTCCTCTACATCTTCCGGACGTGGGCCGACATGTCTTCCTAAAAATTGTTCTTTAGCCATTGTTATATCATTAAAATTAATTGAAAACGTTTTCAAAATTAAAGGCGTGTAAAATTAAAGATATTCCGGCATATCTAATCTATATTTCCCGGAAAATTTTCAAACATTCCCTTCCTCCTGTCTTTTCTGAAAATCAGGCCTCCCAATTCAGTACAATTGTGGAAAAATTCTACAATTGTAGAAAATATCCTTTTACATTGTAGAAAAATTCTACACATCTCTATTTTTTCAAGAAAACGGTCATCCACTGATAACCAACAACTTAAACCACAAACCTCAATTATGGCACACTAATCGTTATATCATAAAACGAATGGCATAAGCTGAACCCAGAGTTCCTTTCCTTTTTCAACTTGCTGCCCTTTTCAAAAAATACACCAATTCTTTCGGAAATTCCGACATTCATATAACACAACACTTTACTCTGGGTTCTGGCCGCCTTTCATTTCTCGCTCCGGTTTTTCCAACCATGAAATGCACAATTCGTTTATAGATTCCTGAATTCCGGATTTCCTCCTGCTTTAATCGCAATACATTCTGTTTCGATCAACCATCCGGGGCGACATACGGGAGCCAGAACAATCACTTTAGGAACATCGGGAAATTGTTGTTCCATCAAATCCCGGACAATCGGATAATCGGCGATATCCCGCAGATAAACGATCATTTGGGCCAGATCGGCTAAACTACTTCCAGCCTCTTTCAACAAAGCTTCGATATTAAGTAACATCCTGCGCGTCTGCCCCGCAATATTCCCTGGATAAACAACTTCCCCCCGATTGTCGATACTCGCTGTACCAGAAATAAAGATATGCTTACGATCACCGTATTCCACTGCCGTTCCCCGTTCGAAAGTCACCCCATATTCATAAGTAGGATTCAGATACTCCGGGGCATGCAAAAAACGAATCTGCTCTGCCTGCAAGCCATCCACAGCATAAGCATCCAATAACACCAAACTACGGGAATCGGCAATCTGTCCCTGAATACCGGTACTAGCCAGATAGTGTGTTTTCTCGGTCAATCCCAAACGTACAAATTCTTCTTTTCTTCCTTTTACCACTCCGGCATAATTCACATCGACATCACGGACAAAAAACCAGGTCCGGATACATTGATCCGCCAATTTCAGTCCCCAGGAGTCCAGCATCTTTTCATAACGAACTAAAAGAGTATGTGTCTGTTGTTCTGAATCTCCTTCATTTTCAGACATGCCGACTGTAAAGTAATGACTGTATCCATTATGCCGGCATACGGGTAACCCGGCCCCGCTGCGTAACCACATCCACAAACAGACCTTCGCACCATTCAAAGGAGGTTGCTGCACGACAGAAATCGCTTCCAGACATTTCTCCGGGCGCATAGCCTTCAGGAGAAGTTCCTGATTAGCCGCATCACTAATGAAATAACGTTTCAGTAAAGGTAAAACGTCACCTTGCCATTCTTCGGTCAGCAGATATTCTATCGTCGACCGGATATGCTCCAGTTGTACGGCAAAATCCCCGACTCCCGGTTCAGGAATAACCATCGCCATATATTCAGCAACCCCTTGCCGGGGGATAAAAGCACTGATTTGTACACTCGTATGCCACAAAGGGTAATGTATCGTTCTTACTTCCATAATCTATCGTTCTGATTTTTAAATTACTCTGCAGGTAGAATAGGCTCGTCCTCCACAGCTCCGGCATCAATCCAATTATCGATCATGGTAAGCAAGGCCGGCATCAGGCCCAGATCGGAATGATCGATCCGCCAACCTTTACTGACATCGGTATTCAACACCTTATGCAAAAAACTAGCTGAAGCTTCTCCGGGTTTCACCAACAAGCTGCCAGCCTTATCTTTTACAGCTTTTTTTCCTACCAAGGCCGTATAGCTTTTACCTTCCGTCAAATAAAGTCCGGCTCCTGCCGAAGTACTTCCCCCATGACAGGTAGTACAGGAATTATTAAAAACCTCTTGTTGAATGCAATGAAACATTCCGGCATTTATCGTTCCCACTTCCATCTTTATTGTATCGGAAATAGTACTACAATCCAACTGATAAAAACTGACGATCTTCCTTCTCAGCTTATTTATGACACAGAGTTCCACCTGCTTCACTTCATCACTGATACCCGACAAGGTTACTTCAAGCTCTTCACCATCGGCAGCCGATGCCGGTACCGATTTTGAAGCAACTGCAAATTCTCCGTCTCCGAATCCGGCAACGACAACGCTATATTCCTCCGGCCAGCTTTCGACTCCGGTAATCTGTCCGGTCAGTTTCAACGTACGTCCTTCTCCCGTCACGATAACCGTCTCGTCATAAATCTTACCGTCATCACACGCGATCAGGCTCCACGTTAAAAACAACAACATATACAAAAGATACCTCTTCATAGATTATCATTTTGAATCAAAATGTATATTGGAGTAAAATCGTCCCGGAATGCATGGCAAGCCCCAAATCGTCGTTATCGCGGTCTAGTTCTGTCGCATGCCCGGTACGGCCGATATACTGATACATCGCCTGCAGTTTCAGATTACATCCTTTGAAAAAATAATTCATTCCCACAGCAGGCATATTCAACAAACCATCTTCATCCATCCCATTCCGGTTGAAAAAATCATAGCGGACGGCTGCCTGTAAACGCGGGATCACAAAATAGCCCCCTTGAACATATCCACCGAGATAATTGAAATCTTCTGAAATTTTCTGACGATCGGTAAACCCAACATGCATATAATACATCTCTCCAGCCAAGTAAAGCCGGTTTTTCAACAAAGCAAACTCTGCTCCTGCACGGAAATCGTTCGTACTTTCATTTTCACTTTCTACATTCATAGAAGCCGATATACCGA
>NZ_LARL01000174.1:0-622 GCF_000980295.1 Odoribacter sp. N54.MGS-14
AAAAAAAGAAGCCCGCTTTCGCGAACTTCTTTTTCAACCAAAACGGCAACGTCCTACTTTCCCAGGCAGTCTCCCACCAAGTATCATCAGCGCTAAGGAGCTTAACTTCTGTGTTCGGTATGGGAACAGGTGTGACCTCCTCGCTATTGTCACCGCATATCTTTTGAGTTTGCTCTATTGCACCCTCAAAACTGAATAATATCTGTCTAAAGCTTCCATCTTCCTTCGCTTTGCCTTGAAACCTTTGGTCAAGTTTTCGACCTATTAGTATCGGTCAGCTCCATGCATTACTGCACTTCCACCTCCGACCTATCAACGTGATAGTCTCTCACGGGTCTTACCTTTAAGGAGGAGATCTTGTCTTGTGGGGGGCTTCGTACTTAGATGCTTTCAGCACTTATCCCTTCCATACGTGGCTACCCAGCTATGCCCTTGGCAGAACAACTGGTGCACCAGAGGTATGTCCATCCCGGTCCTCTCGTACTAAGAACAGCTCCACTCAAATCTCCAACGCCCACAGCGGATAGGGACCGAACTGTCTCACGACGTTCTGAACCCAGCTCGCGTACCGCTTTAATGGGCGAACAGCCCAACCCTTGGGACCTACTTCAGCCCCAGGATG
>NZ_LARL01000021.1:0-43565 GCF_000980295.1 Odoribacter sp. N54.MGS-14
ATAAACCGCTAAAAATCATTTACAAGAAGCAATGATTTGTATGAAACGATTTTGTTTTTATTTGTTTGTTCTGGCTTGCGTTGCTTGCCGGAACAAACCTGAATATACTTTCACGGGTGAATTATATTCCACGGAAGGAATCTCTTACCGTTTATCGTTGCAGGGTAACGATACGACGGCAAGTATCGTGCCGGACAGTTGTCATCGATTCTCGGTCACTTTGCCTGCCGGAAATATCCCGTTTTTCAATTTCAATGGCGTGGTTACGGAAAAAGACGGGGAGAAGTGGCAATTCTCTACTCCCGTTTACTTTCAGAACAGCAAGCCCGTAAAGATGAAATTCGTGTTACAAAATCAAGAGGCAATGATAGAGGCCGTCGATAAAGGGAACCGGATGCTCCAGGAATTTCGGGCATACATGTTGCAATCGGGTAAAACTTTCTGGCAGTCTTCCTCGGCACCCGGAGAGTTGAAAGGCAAGTTATCAGACTTCCTTCAGGAAGCGAAACGCCTGATCGCTACCCGGCAACCGGATGAGGTGCTAGCTGATTACCTGAATACGTGGAGTTTGATTACTTACCTGGAGATCGTGCAGAATATGGCTCATCATTACGGACGGCAGGGAATGCAATTACCGGAAGACCTGACTTCCGGTTTACCGGAGGTGCCGGCAATCGTGGATAAACCTTATTGGAGACAGTTTTACGGTAGCAAGATTCTTGCTCTTTCTTACTTGAGGAAACAGGCACGAACCCCGGAAGAGCAAATCCGCCTGTTGAAAGAACAATTCCGGACACCTTCTATGCGGGAAGCCTTACATCTCTCGATACTCGCCAATTATATCAGTGAGTATCCCTATAGTGAAGAGAATCTGATCCGGTTGGAAACATTGTGCGAGGGAGTGCCCGGTGGGGAAGATGTTGTACATCAGTACCGGGAAAAGCGTTTTTCAGTCGTCGGTGCCCCGATTCCGGACGTGACTTTCGAGGACCGGAGCGGTAATCAACACCGCTTGTCGGATTTTAAAGATAAATATCTCTACATCGATCTATGGGCTTCATGGTGTAGTCCCTGTTGCGCAGAGATTCCTTACCTGCAAAAACTGGAGAAAAGTGTAACCAATCCCGATGTGGTATTTGTCAGTATCTCTTTAGATGAAAACCGGGAGGCCTGGGAAAAGAAAATGGATCAGTTGAAGCTGGACGGACATCAATGGATTGTTAAGGATGGTGCCTTTACCGATATGCTGAATGTCCGGGGTATCCCTCATTTCCTGCTGTATGGCAAAGATGGCAAATTGATGCAATACAAGGCGGAACATCCTTCTATCGGTGTACCGTTAAGAGATAGGCTCAATCAATTGAAATAAGTGTTAGCGGTTATTGATGTGTGACGGTTGCCCCTATCCCACCAGCCTGGTTTTTCGTTTTTTATCACTATCTTTGCGAAAAAAATATGCGCACATCTCAATTTCTCATCGGTGCAGCTTCGTCGGGCAGCGGAAAAACCACTTTCACGCTGGGATTATTGCGTGCGCTGAAAAACCGCGGTCTGAAAGTACAACCGTTCAAATGCGGCCCCGACTACCTGGACACCAAACACCATGCAGCTGCGGCCGGGCAAACGTCATACAATTTAGATACCTTCATGGCTTCAGCGACACATGTACAAGAGGTATATGCCCGGCATAGCCGAACGGCAGACATCTGCATCACCGAGGGTGTTATGGGACTTTTCGACGGATACGACAATATGGCAGGCAGCAGCGCCGAACTTGCCGGCCTGTTGCATCTTCCCGTTATCCTCGTGGTCAATGCCCGGTCGACCGCTTACACCGTCGCAGCAATCCTCTATGGTTTCAAACATTTCCGTCCCGATATCCAAATTGCAGGAGCTGTATTCAACTTCGTCGGTTCCGAATCGCATTACACCTACCTGCAACAAGCCTGCCGGGATGCCGGCGTCGAAGCCCTGGGATATTTGCCCAAATGCAAAGGCATCGAAATACCCTCCCGCCACCTGGGCCTGAACATCGATAGTGAGTTTTGCTTCGATGAATTTGCCGACCGGATCGCCTGTCAGGTGGAACAGACGGTGGGTATCGACCGTTTGCTGGATATTTGTTCCTGTGCAACTGCCCCGTCGTCCTGCCTTCCGGGAGAAACAAACAGCCATGCCAGCGACATGCGTATTGCCATCGCCTGTGACGAAGCTTTCAATTTCATCTATCCGGAAAATTTACGTGTACTGGAACAAAAAGGCAAACTCACTTTTTTCAGTCCGCTGTATGACAGTGAACTTCCCGTCTCCGACCTGGTGTATTTACCCGGAGGCTACCCGGAATTTTACCTTTCCCGTTTGAGTGAAAACCGAACGATGCGGCAGTCGATACTGAATTATTGCCAAAACGGAGGACATCTGTTTGCCGAATGCGGGGGAATGATGTACCTCGGAGAATATATTACCGATACAGACGGACATTCCTATCCGATGTGCGGTTTTTTACCGCAAGGAGCAACGATGGAAAATATGAAATTAAAACTCGGATATCGCAAAATTTTTCTGAACGGGCAGGAATACCGGGGCCACGAATTCCATTACTCCCGCATAATCCCGGGTCAAAGCCCCCTGCCATCCATTGCCCGGGTAACGAATGCCAAAGGGATGGAAGTCGATACGCCGGTTTATCGTTCCGGGCATGTCACTGCCAGCTATATTCACTTTTATTGGGGAGATCTTCCCCCGTTCTTTATTTGATAAACACGCATAGGTAGACCGCAACGATCGATACTACCGTAAGGAGAGTTACCCTATGATTCACCCGGACTGCAATCCGGAAATCGGCATAGCTTATTTCCCTGTCGTTATCCCCGATATAAGGCTTTTCGACCAACAAACCGTGATAAACGTGTGCACCGCCGAACCGGCAATCTAAAATTCCCGCCATAGCCGATTCCGGGAAACCGGAATTCGGGCTGGCATGCTGGTGGCAATAACGGAAAATAAACCGGAACAGACCGGGACGATAGGCTACCAGGGCCATAAACAAAGCAGTCAACCGGGCCGGGATATAATTCAATACATCGTCCAAACGGGCTGCCATACAACCGAACTGCCGGTAACGCTCATCTTTATAACCGATCATCGAATCCAGGGTGTTTACCATCTTATAAGCCATCATAGCCGGAAATCCGCCCAAAGCATAATAAAATAAAGGAGCCACAACCCCGTCACTCAGATTCTCTGCCATCGTTTCGAGTACAGCCGTATATATCTCCTTAGGCGATAATTCCGATGTATCTCTGCCTACAATCCAGGACAGGCGCCGGCGTCCCGCCTCCACGCCCTGTTTTTTCAATGTATCGATGACTTCCCTCCCTTCCTGGATCAGGCTATGGTTAGCCAATCCATAAAAAACAAAGACAGACGCAACAATACAGAAACACCAATCCCCAACGGCCAGGGTCCCGACGGTTATCCCCCAACCGATCATACCGACAAACAAAGGAAACGACAGTGCCACGACAGCCCCTTTCCATTTCCGGAATCGGCCGCAATTGAAATGCCGTTCTGCCCAAGAGATCATATTTCCAAACCCCACGACAGGATGCGGGATTGTCCGGGGATCCCCAAAGGCCAGATCCAGCAGATAACCCGCAATCAAGGGAAGAATAACCAGCCACACCTCATTCATAAGGCTCTAATTTGATTTTATCTACACTTTCCAATGCTTCCAACAGGAGCCGGTTTTTTGCCTCAGTCAGGGTATTCACCCTAAAATAGTGCGTGTCCAATCCTCTGAAATTGGAAGCATCCCGAATCAATAGTCCATGTTTCTCCAACAGATATTTCTTTAAAGCCGAACTGTTGTAATCCGTTTCTACGAGAAAAAAAGACGTTCCCGAAGGCAAGGGACGGAATCCGGAAATTCGGGCCATTTGTGCAGCGAACTCCTGCTGCCGGATCCTTAACAAAGAAGCATCCGGCAAACCTTCCCCGCCATGCCGGAGCAAGAATTTCCCGGCTTCTATCGCCAGCGCATTCACAGACCAAGGCTGCCCGAAGCAAGCCACAAATTCGACGATAGCCGGATTTCCCAGCATATATCCCAAACGCAAGCCCGGAATAGCATAACACTTGGTCATCGATTTTATAACCAACAAATTCGAATATTCTTTCAGCAGTGATAAAGCCGACTCCGTCCCGGGAGCAAAATGAATAAACGATTCGTCGACAACCAACATCATATCCGGATAATTTTTCACCAAAGCCGTAATTTCTTCCAGGTTCCAGATTCGTCCGTCCGGATTATTGGGGTTACAAATAAACATCAGATTGGTATGTTCGGGAATATGCTCCACATCGACCTGCCCAACGAATTGGATATGATGGTCATACAAGGTACATGCATCTTCGTACTCTGTAAACGACGGGACAGGTATCAACGTACGATTACCGGAAAAAGCATGAGCCACCATATAGAACAACTCTGTAGCCCCGTTTCCGACCAAAACCTGTTCGGGAGTAAGCCCGTGGTAGGCAGCAGCCACCTTACGGAAAGAACCGGCATCCGGTTCCGGATAATGAAAAATGCCTTCGAGATGCGTACTCAAAAAATCACACAAGGGACGGGTATCCGCTTCATACCAGACATTTGTCGAAAAGTTCGCTTTTATTTGCACCTGCGATTTATAAAGGTCATCCCCATGTCCGTGAATCATAGTTATAAATATAAAGTTGAATAAATATAGTCCAAATCGACAGCTTTCCGTACCTGACCGGCCAGAAGGTCGTATTGCCGTTCTTTAAAAGCCCTGTAATCAAAACCACTGCCGGCAGCCACTCCGAAACCTGCAGCCAGATCGTCTAAAACAACCGGATTGTCAAGGATACCGTGCATATAACTTCCCCAGCAGTCTGCGTTCAACCGGTAACCGTCGGTTGTACCGTCTGCAAGGGTATTGAGCGTTGTTTGCCGCTCTCCCGCGTGTAAAGGTGTCGTCGTCCCCATGTGAATCTGATAACCGGCACAATCCGATTCATAATTCTTAAAACGGAAATGACTTTGACAAACCACCTTCGTATCCTGCATCACCGTGACCAGAGGCAGTAACCCCAATCCGTCGGTCACGGTTTGCATACCTTCGACCTGCCCGGGATCCTCGATCCGCACTCCCATCATCTGATACCCACCACAAATGCCGATGACTTTTTTCTTCTTCCGGAAGGCCTTCACCACAGCTTCCGCCACCCCGTTGGCATAAATAGCCTGCAAATCGGCTATAGTACTTTTTGTTCCCGGCAGAATGATAACATCCGCTTTACCGATTTCCTCCGCTTTATCCGTATAATATAAATGGAAACGCCCGTCTCTCTCCAATGCATTGAAATCGGTGAAATTAGACATTCTCGGCAGACGAATCACCGCCACATTGATCTTCCCTGCCACAGCAGCAGAAGCTTTTACCTCCAAAGCGACAGAATCTTCTTCTTCGATATGAATATCTTTATAATAAGGGATCACACCGACCACCGGAACTCCGGTAAGCTCCCGGATGATCTGCCTTCCTTCTTCAAAAAGAGACACATCTCCGCGAAACTTATTGATAATGATACCTTTGATCAAACATCTCTCCTCTTCAGGCAGCAACATCACGGAACCATAAACAGAAGCAAACACTCCTCCCCGATCGATATCCGCCACCAGGTAAGTCGCAGCATCCACCTCTTTCGCCATCCGCATGTTCGTAATATCCCTGTCCCGCAAATTAAGCTCGGAGATACTACCGGCCCCCTCCAATACAATAGGATTATAGTTTTCTTCCAGACGATGAAATGCCTTCACGGCCTCGGTAAATAATTGCGTTTTGTTCCCCGAACGAAAATATTCCCGGGCGGATATATTCCCCACAGCCTTGCCGTTCAATATCACCTGGGAAGTCTGATCGGTGGACGGCTTCAACAAAACCGGATTCATATCCGTATGCGGCAAGATCCCACATGCCTCCGCCTGCACGGCCTGAGCTCTTCCGATTTCTCCTCCCTCCGGCGTAGAATAGGAATTCAACGACATATTCTGCGCTTTAAAAGGCGCCGGCCGATAGCCGTCTTGTTTGAAAATACGGCAAAAAGCCGTATTCAGGATACTTTTTCCCGCATCCGAACAAGTCCCGACAAACATAATCGGACGTAGTTTTTTTTTCTCTATCTTTTCCATATTTATCACAGATTGCTGCAAGGATTATTCAAGGGAGACGCGCTATTTTTTCTTATATAAGAAATCACGCCAACGCTCTTCTTCAGCTCCTTCTTTATCCATTTCGTACCGGGCCAGGATAAAAAGCAAATCCGACAAACGATTTACAAAACGCAGGATAACCGGTTCGACGGGATCTATCCGGTTCAAAGTCCACAAACGACGCTCCGCCCGCCGGGCCACAGTCCGGGCCACATGACATTGGGCCGATACCAGGTTCCCTCCGGGTAAAATAAAATGAGTGGACGGATACTGTATTTTTGCATTAAAAAAATCGATTTGCCGCTCACAATACACATCCGGTTCTTCCGGCAACCGATTCGGATTTTGTCCCCTTAAGGCAGCCGGAGTGGCCACATGCGACATCACCACCATCAAAGAACGTTGCAGGTAAAACAACATCTCCTGCCACTCATGCCCCTCTCCTATCAACGCACGAATCAATCCCAGGACAGAATTCAACTCATCCAACGTCCCATTGGCTTCTATCCGGATATCGTCTTTATCTACACGCTGTCCGCCATGAATACTCGTTTTCCCCTTGTCTCCTCCGCGAGTGTATATTTTCATATGATTATCATTTATTTTAGTATCCCGAATTTATCTATTATATACTTAACCGGATAACAGAAGTATTTTCCATGATAGGCAGATCGACCATATCGGCCGGTTTTCCTCCGTTCAGATAAGTCAGAATCGCCCGGTTAAAAGCACCGTGCCCGACTGCAAGTATACATTTACCGGCATATTTCACCCGAAGGTAATTCACAAATTCTCCTGCCCGATGATACAACTCGTCCACCGACTCGACACCAGGAGGCAGATGCTCCCAATCTACATCCTCCAGCGTTTCGCCGGTATATATTCCCCAGTCCATCTCCCGCAATAAAGGAGTCGGCTGAGGCTGTTTTCCATGGTAACCGGCAACGACCTTTGCCGTATCGTAACTACGTGCCAAATCACTACATACGATTACATCCAAAGGTTCTTGCTTCAATTGTTCTGCCAAAACAACTGCCTGCTCTTTTCCTAAAGGGGAAAGTGTTCCCGGCAATTGCCCCTGGAGAACATGCCGTTGATTTTCGATGGTCTCCCCATGCCGTGTCAATAATAAATCGATTTTCTTCATTTGCCTAAATTTGTACAAAGGTAAAAGTTTTTGAAATCATTTATCTAAATTCAGATCGGATTTGATCCGGGGCACGGCTGGAATATCTTTGGCTTTGGGAATCGTAATTGTGCTTTTGGAGAAATCCACACGCCAATGCTGCGGACAGAGGAAGCTCTGCCTGTCCTTACGTGACTTGAAACGGGGGAAGCCAACCGCATGAGTATTACGGAAAAAGTCGGTGTAGGCTGTGTCAGGATTGCGTAACGCACTCTGCAAGGACTGGGAACTGATTTCTGAAAGCCATTCGTGTTCCGCTTTCGGTTCGCTCTTCATCAGATTCGTCAAATATACATTGCCAAGCGTTTCCTTACGCTCCTTGTATGCCGTGATTTTAAGGTTCAATGCCCAATTATAGACAAAACGACAACAGCCGAAGGTCTCGGCGAACAAAACCCTTTGCTCATCAGCCGGATAAACAGACAAAGACCATATACACATGATGATACGTAGCGAACCCAAACTGTCTCCGCTGCAAATTGCACGAAGGCTCAAACAAATGTCAGCGGCTGCCATCTGGAAAAGATATGAAAACTACCTTCAGTACATCAAAGATTCCATAATCCATTTTTTAAGATTCTGAATTTTGCGGCTGTAAAAATAGGAAACTCCTTTCTGTTACGAAAATGTTACAAGATAATTCATTGAGTTTTTTTACTGAAAGATTACATGCTATCTTTGATCCGGTGAATAAAACTCGTTTCCAGGGATTCAAATAGGTATACCGGCAAGATTCGCCGGATCTTTACTCCGTCAGGAAGGAAAGAGGCAGGAGTGGCTGAACCGGCACGCCTGGGGGGCGTGTAATCCTCTGAAAGGACTCCGGAGTCCGAATCCCCGTCTTTCCACAAAAAAGGGCTGACTATCCAACCGGAATCTCATTCTCACACATTCAGGGGATTATAAATCATGTTTTTTACTGATCAGCCCCCCTTATTAAAAACATTTTTTCCCATACTTTTATTTTTTAATCGCTACTTCGTTTATTTAAATCCATTTTATCGAAACCATTATTATATTTTTATCGATTCCTTTAAAACAAGTACTGACACACCAACGATATAAAATATCAAGACCCACTCTTTTACTTTTTTATTACTGAATACCTCAGCCAGTTTTATATCTCCGACGTTGTCGGTAAATGACACGCCAAGGATACAAAATATCAAGACCCACTTTTTTACTTCCATATCATCGATCAAATCAATCAGCTTCATACCTCTTTTGCATTATTAGTTAACAATATCATACTACCTCCCCGAAAAGTATGTATAAAATGTGTATACATATATTATCATCCGACAGGATATCAGGTAAAAGTTCCGGGTCAGCACCATATTTGTCTTATCACAATAATATTTTTATATAAAAATGACATGTTCTGAAAATAAAATTCCACCAAAAAAACGTCCGTTTTTTTGGTGGTCGTTTGGGAAAAATTTTGGAACTTTTATGAATCTCTTAATAAGAGTTGATAGTCAGATGATTATAAAGTATAAAACAAAAAAAAACACCCCTGAAAAGAGGTGGTATAATATAATGAATTTAAACGTCGTTTTTATATACTCAAAACTACTTCATACTCTATGAGTTTAATTCTGATTCATGCGCAAATATAAACACTTTTTTCGAGATTACAACAATATTCGGTAGTTTGACACAATAATTTTTCTATTTTATTTGCCAGCAGGCCCTCCAAGGTCTTTTTTTGTCAAATATTCCTTAATTAATTTGTGGTATATAACGGTATATTGCAAAGATGAGACTTGTCATTAAACCAGGCGGTCGTTTCACATACCTCTATACCATCAAGGGGTAGCGCGCAGATGATGGAACGACCTTAACAGTATCCTGTCCATGCCGGTGTACACCCGGATATTGTATCCCGGGTCAAAGCGCTCACCGCTGGAGGACACCAGGAAGTTCTTCGGGCGGCCGGAATGCACGCTGGAGCAGGTGTACAGGGCATTGTCACTACCAGCCACGGAGTTCAGCGAGATACAGGCAGATATGTATAAGCGCAGCCAGAAGCTTTGGAAGCGTAATACGCAGGTTGTGTACTATAACCCGACGAACTACTTCTTTGAGCGGGAGGAGGAATGCGGACTGGTGCGGTTTGGCCACTGCAAAGAGGGCCGTCCGCTGCCCCTTGTACAGCCGGGGCTGTTCATGGACCATGACGGCTTCCCGCTGGCAATGTGCATCGAGCCGGGGAACACGGCGGAGACCAGCACACTCAAGCCGATGGAACAGATACTGAAAGACAAGTTCGGTCTGTCGGACATACGATGTGATACTTTACAGCAGCACCACAGTCAGAACACTTCAGCCTCTACCTTGCTCGCCTTCGGGCGAGCAAGGTAGAGGACTGAAGATTCTACACGAATTGCACTTCTATTGTGAATCTTCAAAAAATTATATCTATCACTCCACGATGATCGTCATGGCATCTCGCAAAACGTGAGAGTATCCGGGATTCGTCAATCGAACCGACACCTTATAGACGCCCGGTTTCGCATCATTCTCTAACGGGTACAGCAAAACTCCGCCTCCACGGATTGTCAAGTCTTTCTTGAAAATCGCCGCAGCCTCCTCTCCCTGATTCGAAGTCACCGACTCCACGCTGAATAAAATCTGCTGAGTCCCCTCGTATCCTTGTAACGCCAAACTCACCCAAGGAGCCTTATTCTCAATCCGGACAGCATCCAATTCCGGATCTAACGTCTTGCGAATATACATCGTGTCCGGGTCGTAAGATGCGTTCTCTGTCAACAGGTAGCCGACCGTTGTCTGATGGCAAGCTCCGACCAACAGGCCCACTGCCAATATCATCCATATCATTATTTGTTTCATCTTCATGTACTTTTTTGAATTATTCTTCATACCCCAATGCAAAATTATATTCCAATGCGTGCACCAGACAATTGTCCGGCTCAATGTCTCCCGAGGCGATGGCAAAAATAGGCTGGGAATTCATGAAACTGATGTATATCGGCTTAGCTGCATGTTCCACTACGCCATTCTTCTCCTGCTTCATGATAAACACCCATATTGGCGTACCTGCCAAGGTAGTCAAGTAGCTACCACCCGTGCCCGGAGTACCATAAAGCGTCGGTTCTCCGTAAGGAATGTCTTTCCGATAGAGTTTTCCGTCAATCACATGCCTCAGCAACATTTCACGACACCACTCCGGGTCGAGATCAGCCACCCGTTGATAACCGGATTCCAACAAATGCCGACGAATCGAATGATTCGTGATACCAAAGAACGTAATCTCTTTGTGCTCAGGATCTTTACCCTCAAAAAGCCGTACGATATCGTCTCCCGCATGTCGAACCAACAGAATCGTAGAATCCCAATCGTAGGAATTCGATCCCATGTACTGCATCAAATTTCCGTGATAACGTCCGTTACTAATCCCTGTGTCGATATAATTGTCTTTTGTACACCCCACATGTAATAACGAGCCCAAAAACCATATTGTATATAACATTTTTCTCATAATATTCTTCTTTTAATTCGAACGACGATTCCAATACTTATTTTGGCGAATCAAATCATTATTGGAGAAACAGTCCGCTCCCAACATTAGATATAAAGCACCATCTTGAATATCTCTATCCGTGAGTTTACCATAAGCTTCAGAAATTTCCATTCTGATATAATCATGCGTATCATCCCCTCTCAAGAAACACCAACCGTTACGCATAATGTCAAAATAACGGTGATATTCCGCCAGCAATTCCTTCTCCCTCTCCCTGAAAATAGCCAGCTGAATATTCCCACTCAGTCCTTTTTCCACATCATCAGAGTTCGGGAAAGCGTGCATGTCATCCCCATAGGCCCGGCGACGGATCTCATTCAAATCGTCTACGGCATCCGTCTTCCCCTGACGGGCCCGACATTCTGCACGGAGCAAGTATATCTCGCCCAATCTCCAAATCACCTTATACTGATTGATTCCGGCATATTGAAGCTCCGGGGTGTACGCAAGCTTAATGTAATGTGCATACCGGAACTTATACAGGAATGCCCGTTGCAACTTCTGATTGTCCTCCGCTGCTATGATGGAATCTCCCGGTCTATACTTCGTTGCAGCATAAACCTCCTCATTGCTCTTATAAATCAAGAACAATGAATCCGCATCAATATTCCAAAAATAGGCATCCCTACGCAAATCTTCGGGAGCATACATCATTCTCACCGTACTCTTGTAATATCCGTCTGAATACTGATTGTTAATCGGATGCGCACTTCCCAGAGCTATCGGGAACGTAATTGGCAAATCAGTGCGCAAACCCTCTTGTGAGTCATAGTAAATCTCCCAAATCGACTCGGCGCTTCCTCCTTTCATCACGCTTGTACAAACGGTCTCAGGATCCGCAGCCAACGAATAATTGCCTGCTTTCCCTTCAATGAGCATACTGCAATACTCTTCGGCCTTTGCCCAATACTCTTTCTTGCCTTCTACGCCAGCTCTCCACGCATAGAGATGTGCCAACAAAGCAGCCGCGGCACCCTTGCTGCCATACTGTTTCATTCGGGATTCTTTTGAAGTAGCCACCAACTCCTCGTATGTCGGCAAATCCATCGCCTTCAATCCCCATTTTTCCGCCTCATCCAACACATTGCCTATCGGGCTCTGAGGAAACTTAGAGAACTCAATTGTTGAGCCAGTAATCGGCACCTGTCCATAATTCATCGCCAAATAGAAATAAGCCACTGCCTTGGCAAAATATGCCTGCTGAATATAGGGTTTCAACTTCTCCGGGTCTCCTTTGAAACGGTGTGTATTCTCCAGAATCAAATTCGCCTGATAAATCGTGTAATAATAATATTTCCACGTTCCTACATTCGACAATGTCAACCCCTTGCGCAAAGATCTGTCGTAATCCAATATCTCTCCGGCTCTGGAAATATCGCCACCGGTAAACTCACCCACAGCCTGCCTCAAATAGACTTGCAAGCCGGTCAGCACAGCCTCCAGCTCCTTCTCGTTTTTGTAATAATTAGAATAGGTGGTTGCATTCTCCGGCTGGATATTTATAAAATCCGCACAAGAAGTCCCCCAAAACAAAACTGTCAAACCAAATATGTAAATATATCTTCTCATGTCCGTTAAAAATTAAGAGTTAATCCCAACGTATACTTTCTGGGTAATGGATAAGTATCGCCATTATCACGTCCCGTGTAAATATTCACCACTTCCGGATTTCCGCCCGAGTAGTTGCTCAAATAGAACAGGTTTTCTGCTGTCAGGAAGAAACGTACTCCCGAGAGCCCTGCCTTCTTGGATATCCTGTCCGGAAGATTATATCCCAAGGTTATTTGCTTCAAGGCAAGGTGGTGCACCTTCTCGATAGCCGAGTCCGTATTCATACTGAGAGAATTTCCCCATGCCGGAGCATTCGGTTTCTTGTTCACCCCGTCCCATGGTCTCAACTTGCGGTAATCAAACAACTTCGTCAAATGGCCATCCTCTGACTGTCTGCTGAACCCCAGACCCATCCGGTTGTTAATCATTTTTCTCCCGATTGTGAAATTCACCAGTACGTTCAGGTCGAAGTTCTTCCACATCAATTCGTTCACCCATCCTCCATGAGCCAAAGGAAGCGGCGAACCCGCATAATATGAATCCGGATTCCCGTCGCCATCCAAGTCAAGCAGACGATAATCACCGACAGCGCCGCTGATTCCATTTGTCGCCACACCGTTGAAGTATATTTCCTGTCCGTCAATCTTGTACAAGCGAGGTACCTCAGCATCCGAGTTGTAATATCCCCGGTGCGCCCACACGTACAAACCGTTCAAAGGTCTGCCGACTACCAGTAGCGTCCCGTCACCGTCCACTACATCTTTCCCCGAATACGACTTTTCAAAACGATTCCAGTTTCTTGCCATATTGAATTTCATTCGCCAGCTCACAGCACTCTCCCGCAAGATATCTGCCTGCAACTCCAGCTCAAGCCCCTCGTTGGAAATTTCCATCGCATTTTCCACCTGCGCACCGAACGCATACAAACTGCCCGGAATCGGAATATCATAAATCAGCGAACTGGTATATTTGTAATAGTAATCCAATTTCACATTCAAACGATAATTGAACATATCCATATCCAAACCCAGGTCATACTGCCTTGTCTTTTCCCAGGTAAGATAAGGCGATACAGGCTTGTCAGTCGTTATACCCGTCTTCCCGAAAAAGCTCTTGTCCATAATGTTCATCAATCCGTGAGCGAGGTAAGCACTTGTAAATGTCTGTCCGGATTTTCCATAACTACCGCGAATCTTACCCCAATTCAGCCAGCCTCCGGTCAAGCGTTTGATGAATGGTTCCTCCGAAAACGACCAGCCGACAGCCACCGACGGGAAATTTGCCCAACGGTTTCCCTCACCAAACGTAGAACTACCGTCACGACGGAATGTAAACTCCAGCAAATAACGCTGTTTGTAATTATATCCCAAACGGCCGAAATAACTCACCATCCGTTTCTCGGTAAAATCCGAAGAGTAATAGCGCGTTGCAGCATAGTCCGGAAACTCCGGTGTTCCGTGATTCACCACCGGCGGGACCTTCTGCGGGTTATAATAGTACACATCATCGCTCACTCCCCGCAACCCATAGCCGTACATCGAAAATGCCTGTTCCTTGTTTGTATTGACACCCAAAAGTACATCAATATTATGCACATCATTCACACTTGCGTTATAATGCAACAACTCCTCCGAAGAAAGCATCACCTGTCGACCGATATTTCCTTCCGACTTACTTTCGTTATGATATTCGTCAAACACACCGGGAGTATACTTATTCAGGTTCGACTGCGAGTAGTCGATATTCCCTGATGCCGAGAATGTCAATCCTTTAAGAAACTCATACTCAAGGAAAGCCGTCACCATTGCACGATAATCGTCCGTGCGATCCTTGATTCCCAGGACAGACTTTTTCCACTCTGCCTCCAGTTCCTTCGTGGCAGGCAACACGGTAAGCTGCTGTGACGGATTCACAGACAATCCCTCGTAGCGGGTATGCTTGGATGAAGCCGATGACGAGGAGCGATTCATTGTCCGGTCCACATAAGAGAGATACACACGCGTATCCATCCTCAATTTCGGTGTGAATTGTGCTGTCAGGTTCGATATCAGGTTCGCCCGTTTGTATCCGCTGTTAATCATGATTCCCTGCTCGTCATAATATCCGAGTCCCACCATATAACGGAAACGCTCCGTACCTCCTACAGCCTGCACATTTGCATTGACCACCTTGCTCCTGCGAAAAGCATACTTCCACCAGTTTGTACTATTATTGTAATAAGGGTCCAGACTATCCTGCAATGAATGTATCATGCTCGGCGAACCCCAGTAACCATTCCCCCAAAACTGGTCGTAGATACCGTTTCCATTGTTATACACATCCTCGTACGAAGTAGGGACGTGATACTTCCCTGTCGCCCAATCGTAATAATTATTCTTGATATTCCTCCGGAATTTAAGTTCCAACCATCTCTCCATGTGTCCGCCCGTCTGCTCGGGATATTCCATCAATTGTGAAATCGAGTAGGAAGCATTTGCCGAAAACTTGGCCTCACCGACCTTTCCCTTCTTCGTTGTAACAAGAATCACCCCATTGCCCGCACGGCTACCGTAAATCGATGCCGCCGCCGCATCTTTCAACACCTGTACCGATTCAATCATGCTCGGGTCCAGGTCAGCCAGCGTATTCGTACCGGTCACCGGTGAAACAAACGAATACATCGGCACTCCATCCACCACCCACAACGGCTGTCCGTCACTCGCACCATCCACCAACAGAGAGTTGAACCCCCGCACCGCAATCACCGCAGCACTACCCGGAGCTCCCGACTGCGACACAATATTCACACCCGCCAATCTTCCCTGCAACATGTCTGCGATGCTCGCTGCCGGCAATTCTTTCATTTCTTCCGCTGTCACCGTCGAGATTGCACTCACCATCTCCCGCTTATTCTGCGTACCGTAAGCCCGGACAACCACTTCATCCAAATCGGATACATCTTCCGTCAAGGTAATACGCAACGTATCTCTCGCCGTCTTTTCAGAAAATTCCACCCGCCGTTTCTTAAAACCGACAGATGAAAATTCCAACGTCCCTTTCAACAAAGGCAAATCCCATGCGAACCAACCTTTCTCATTTGTAGCCGTACCAATAGTAGTGCCGACAACCCTTACCGTTACCCCCGGCAAAGGCTGTTTGGCCGCATCATATACGAAGCCTCTCACCCGAACAAACTTCTTCTCGGGTTCCTGGTACGAGGTTGCCTTTATAATTACCAAATTATCGTCAAAAGAAAACGACATTCCCAAGCGAGGCAACAAGTCTTTGAGCACCGCCTCTAATCCTTGATTCTCTGCACTGATACTCACGTTCTTCCAAGTCACCACTTCCCTGTGATTATAGAGAAAACTATAACCCGTTTGCCTTTCCAATTCCTGAAAAACCTTCTCCAATGTCACGTTTTTCAGCTCTATTGAAACTTTCAATTGGCGAGCGCTCACTGCTGCCTGCACCTGCACCAAGCTACAAACCAATAAAATAAAAACGACTTTCATCTTCATCATCCACTTAGGGACAAGAATTCGCCCTCCGGCTCTTGTCTGATTTGACTTTTTTTTCATACTTTTGTACATTAGAATTTTACCTTGCACGTCGGTCAAGATT
This sequence comes from Odoribacter sp. N54.MGS-14, assembly GCF_000980295.1. Lineage (NCBI taxonomy): Bacteria > Pseudomonadati > Bacteroidota > Bacteroidia > Bacteroidales > Odoribacteraceae > Odoribacter > Odoribacter sp. N54.MGS-14. The sequence goes on from NZ_LARL01000021.1 coordinate 16,123, forward strand.
GCCACACCATGCCGCGTGCTTTAACTAAAAAGCTGTTCCACTCCCGTGCGAACGGCTTTTTTTGCTTTATTGTTATAAAAACATTATTCCCTTTTATATCAAATACTACATCTCCGGTCTGCTCGAATTTATCCAGCAACATACGGGCATCCTCATACCGTCTCACTTTTCCAGTGAACTCTACCTGTTTCGCACTTTCATTCACGTAGAACACGTTCAATCCATACCAGACAGACAACGTCTCCATAATCTCTTCCAATGTCGTTTGCCGGAATTTGTAATACCCGTCTTTCCACGAAACATACGATTCGGTATCCACCATCCTCACATCCATCACCCGATTATTCTTGTCATATACAAACTGCTCTCCCGGCACAATCTGAAAACTCTTGCCGGCACATGCCACCTCCACACTCCCCTCGACGAGCGTCGTCGCCACCGTTTCCAACCTCTCGTAAGCCTTCACGTTAAAAGAAGTCCCCAACACCTTCACATCCATCGCTCCTGCATGTACCCAAAACTCACGGGCGCTATCTTTCGCCACCTCAAACCATGCCTCTCCTTTTAAGAAAACTTCCCTTCTGGCTTTCCCGAACCTCTCCGGATAACGCATTTCCGAACCGGAGTTCAAGAACACCTTTGTCCCATCCGCCAAAACAAGCTGAAACCTCTCACGCACAGGAACCGTCAACGTATTGTAGACAATCTTCTCCGAAGCCTCCTTGCTTTTGATTTTCGAGTATACCAATGTTCCCCGTTCATTCCTAACCTGCAACATCGTACCCCCAAAAATCAACCTGTTCGTATCCCGCTTCAACGGCACGCTTTCACCATCTCCCAGCGTCAACACCACTTGCCCGATTCCCGGTTCCACCGTTTTTTCGCCCTCCCAGACTCCATTCTCTTCCGGCTTCATCCATAACATTATCCCGACACCCAATATCAACAACACCCCTGCCACACTCGCCCCAAACGACCACCACCTCATCCGCCGTATCTTACCCTTCCGTACCGTCATTTTCTTCCGGATATCGCTCTCCAACCTCTCGTAGGCCTTCTCCCTATCCAACCCTCCTTGCTGTCTCACCAACCTCACGACCTCACCCAACTCACCCATCAACATCTTATACGTTCTCTCATTCCCTCTTTTCTCTTCCCACCACCTGTTCATCTTCTCCCTCTCCTCTTTCGTCACGTTCTCCCCCGCTATTTCAGCCGCCATAATTTTTAATATTTCGTCTTCCATACTCCTAGTTTTATACAAATAACACCACCACCCATCAAATCATGTGACAGGAAATCCCATTTTTTTATAAAAAAATTGCAACAATCCCATTTGTATCGCCAATTCCTGCGACACCACCCTGATTATTCCGATTTTCTGAAATAAAGCAATAATATGGTAAACATGTGGCCCTCCAGTTTCTCCCGCAGAAACTTCAACGAACGCGACAACTGGGTTCGGACAGTATTAATACTGATTTGCAAATGCTCGGCAACCTCCTTATATTTTTTCCCTTCGGCATACACCATCATAAAAATACGGCGACGCTCCGGAGGAAGCTGGTTTATCGCGAAGTACAAAACATCTATTTCAGTTTGCTCATCTTCATGCATGATTTCTGCCACGGGCATTCCTTCCATCATTTTTTCATGGCGGGTTTTCCTGCGTTTACAGTCTCTCAGCTCGTTTAAAGCAGCATTCTTGACCACATGAAACATGTATTTATCCAACCCATCAGAAAGTTTTTTATAAAGAGAGCTTTCCCAAGCCTGTACGAAACAACCCAACACAACATCCTCTGCCGCATCAACATTTTTCAGAATACTTGTGGCATATAAAACCAACACATCATGGTATTTCAAGAAGAAAGTCTTGAACGTTTCTTCTTCGGGATTTTTTTCGTACATGCTACAAATATACGAAATTAACCCGTTATACATCTGGCATAAACGCATAAAAAAGTTGTTCACGCCGGATAAATTCCGTATATTTATTTCATTTCCAATCAGATAAATATCATGAACAACTTTTGTGCAAGTTACGAAAAAAATAAGAATTTATGAATTTTGATTTTCTTTGTTTTATATCTTTACGAATTCAAATTCTGAGGAATGACAAGAAGAATTATTTTAGTCACCGGAGGGCAACGTTCCGGTAAAAGTGGTTATGCACAGCGTTTAGCGTTGGAACTATCCGACTGTCCTGTTTATATGGCTACTTCGCGGGTATGGGATGAAGAATACCGTAAACGTATCGAACGGCATCAACGTGACCGGGGACCTCAATGGACAAATATCGAGGAAGAAAAAGCCCTGAGTAAACATCACTTGCAAGGACGGGTAATCGTGATCGATTGTGTTACCTTGTGGGGTACTAATTTCTTTTTCGATCAGGATTCGAATGTCGACCTGGCTTTACAAGAACTAAAAGAAGAGTTCGACCGATTTACAGCCCAGGAAGCGACTTTTATCTTTGTGACCAATGAAATCGGTATGGGTGGAGTTGCCGAAAACACCATCCAACGCCGGTTTACCGATATGCAAGGCTGGGTAAACCAATACATCGCAGAGAAAGCCGACGAGGTGGTGCTGATGGTCTCGGGAATAGGAGTAAAGGTAAAAGGCTAAAGGCTATAAAGCTAAAGGCAGGGAGGTAAAAAAAGTGAAAGGTAATAAGGATAAAAAATAATAGGATACGATATGAGAACTTTCAATATCAAAACGCCGGATAAAAAGATCGTACCGGCACTTCAGGATAAAATCGATAATTTGACAAAACCGAAAGGTTCGTTAGGACGGTTGGAAGAATTGGCAGTCCAGATCGGTACCATCCAACAAAGCCTCTCTCCTGTTTTGAGAACTCCTCAAAATATTGTGTTTGCAGCCGACCATGGTGTGGTTGTCGAAGGAGTCAGCTTTTCTGCCCCGGAAGTAACGGCACAACAGATATACAATTTCCTGAAAGGCGGCGGCGGAATCAATATGTTTGCACGCCAGCATCATTTCATACTGAAAGTGGTAGATTGCGGAGTGAATGCCGATTTCGGGGATCTGCCCGGACTTATTCACCGGAAAATCAGGAAGAGTACCGATAATTACCTTTACGGACCTGCCATGACGCCCGAAGAGATGGAACGCGCCATCGAAATCGGGGCAGAAATGGTACAATTGGCTTATCAGGAAGGAACCAACATCATCAGTTTCGGCGAATTGGGCATGGCCAATACTTCGGCCTCATCGGTCTGGATGTATTTTTTCACCGGAATTCCGTTAAAAGAATGCGTCGGTGCCGGAAGCGGACTGGACAACCAGGGTATCGAACATAAATATCAGGTACTGAAACGGGCCACAGACAATTATCAGGGAAACGGTACGGCAGAAGATATCCTGCGTTGGTTCGGAGGCTTTGAAATGGTGGCGGCAGCAGGAGGTATGCTACAGGCTGCAGAGTTAGGCATGACGATCATCATCGACGGTTTTATCATGACTAACTGCATACTGGCAGCCAGTAAACTGCATCCGGAGGTATTGGAATATTGTGTATTCGGACATCAGGGCGATGAAGCCGGACATAAATCAGTGCTAGAAGCTTTACACGCCAAGCCATTATTGAATTTGGGATTACGTTTGGGAGAAGGAACGGGAGCCATTTGCGCTTATCCGATTATAGAATCCGCCATCCGTATGATCAACGAAATGAGCAGTTTCAAACAGGCAGCCGTTACGAAATATTTTTAAGATATCCGTATGAAATCTCTGTTTGCGGCAATCATATTATTTACCCGGCTTCCGTTATGGCGAATCGTCCGGGTAGATAAAAAGCAGTATGCAGAAATCCTGTTATACTGGCCAATCGTAGGTTTTTTAACCGGAGCGACAACCTGGGGGACGCTTTATCTTGCCTCTTGGGTCATGCCTTTGTTGCCGGCTTGCGTCATTGCGGTCATTGCCCGTCTGCTCCTGACCGGAGCTTTACATGAAGACGGACTGGCTGATTTTTTCGACGGTTTCGGCGGAGGACATGACAAAGCCGGCATCCTGCGAATCATGAAGGACTCCCATATCGGTAGTTACGGTACGATCGGCCTGATTCTGTATTTCATCTTGTATGTATCTTTGTTGAGTTCGTTTTATTCGCTGGCCCTTCCCGGTGTCATTATCGGAGCGGATGTACTTTCCAAACTTTGTACCGCCGTTATGATCAATACATTACCCTATGCCCGTACGGAAGAAGAGAGCAAAGTAAAAGTACTCTACCGCAAAATCCGTCTCTGCGAATTTGTCCTGGTAGCCCTGCCCTGCCTCACCGCCCTTTGGCTGATGGCGACTCCTTTCTCAGCTTTAATCCCCACCCTCCTTATCCTTACCGGCTTGCGTTGGTATTTCAAACGTAAAATCGGAGGATATACCGGAGATTGTTGCGGGGCCAGCGTACTTTTAGCCGAACAGTTTTTTTATATCGGTGCCACTATCGTTTATACTTATTCCCTATGAAGATAACCCTGATCCGCCATACCCGTGTAGCCGTCGAAACCGGAATTTGTTACGGCTGGAGCGATGTCGGTGTCGCCCCTTCTTTCGAAACCGAAGCCAGCCGGGTCAAAGAAAACATTTCCAACGAACAGTTCGATATCGTGTATAGCAGCCCGCTCTCCCGCTGCCGGAAGCTAGCTGCCTTTTGTGGCTTTCACGAACCGATCCTCGACGACCGTTTAAAAGAACTTAACTTCGGGGAGTGGGAAATGAAGAAATGGGACGATCTCACCGACCCCCGTCTTGAACTTTGGTATAAGGACTGGATTCATCTCCCGGCAGGAGGAGGGGAAAGCTATGAAAATCAGTGCCGCCGTGTCGCTCAATTTCTGGATGAACTCCGCCATTCCGGCCATACCGATGCCTGTATTTTCACCCACCGGGGAGTCATCGCCTGCGCTATGGTCTACGCAGGCATTTGCCCGATCGAAGAATCATTCAGTATAGAGGTGGACTATGGCAGCAAAAATGTGTTGGAATTCTGAAACTGTATTATTCCAGTAATGAATTCAGATACGCTTCATCCACTTCCTGTATCATAACTTCTTTACCACTCAAAATATTGTCGAATAAAATATTCTAACAATTAAAATAACAAACCCGATAACTTGACGAATCAAGGATTACCGGGACACTGAGGTTAACTATCTGTTGATCACTTTGTATAAACACAAAGTTTGCTATTTTTCCCGCCAAATGGGGAGAGATTGCCAATACTTAGGGAATCCCATATCTTTGAGGTCGAGCAAACGGCAATCGGATTTGAGCAACTCTTTGATATTCTTTTTGAAGTCGCTACCTGGACTGATAATATCAAGTATATACGCGATACAAGACAGCACGGCAAATAATTTGTTTGTGCGTATTTGTCCGATTGTAGTTCTATCCATAAAGGGATAAAGAGTATTGTATGGCAGGATTACACTGACCATAAAACGACGATTCCACACTCGGCTGTGGTGAGCGCAACAGTTACGGAGATTGGAAATGGAGTGTAGCCAATTTTCCAAGATTGCCACTTTCTTCAAACCGAATTGTTCGGTAATGTACTCTTTACGACTGTCTAACCTTAAGGATTGGAACAAACGGCTCAATGTGGCAAACGACACAACTTCGAGTGCCATCCAACTCGGCGGCATCAAAGGATTGTCGTATTTGGAGTTGTAATGCTTGATGAAATCTTCATTGCTGCGATTTACATCAGCATCAATACGATCCATCAAATCATCATAGCCGAAACGATATAAACTTTCATCATTGAACCAATGGCTATCGCCTGTGCTTTCGGCATATACCTGTACAATTTTTGTGCGCACTGCCACTTCTATCTTCTCAATAGTATTGAAAATAAGTGAACGCAGTCTGCGGTCGAAACAATAAAGGTCAATGATGTCCTTGAAGTGAATATCTTTGCGAGTGAAGGTGTGTTCGGAATCTTCGCCGTTCTCTTGGAACGGATAAGTGTATGCACGAAGCCGATAGTAGCTGATATTGAAAAGATAAGCAGTTGCCTCGCTTTCATCATCAAAAACAAGCCCCCGTTGTTTTAGCCGTGCGACTTGCTCGGCGAGAGTCAACGGCTTCTTTGTATAATCAATTTTATCAGTCAATTCTATTGAAACTACCATATAAAAACTCGAAGACCTCCCCGGGTGCGCTGTTCAACGGGAAGCGTGGGAGGTCATATCAATTGCAAAGGTAATACTTTTATTTGAAATAGCAAAGGTAAAGGCAAAAACAACAAACTAAGTCAAATTTCATTTTTGATATACTTCCATTTATTTCTCCAGGATGACTTTTCAGCCACCTTCTTCTGTTCTACCTGGCAGGCCGCCCCTATTTTTTCAATTCAGGCCGGATCCTTTCCAACCAATTATCTACCCTATCTTCTGTTTTATCAGCCTCATAATCCTCATCCAGCGGTAAACCGATAAATTTACCTTCCTGTAAAGCACGCGAATCATTAAAGATATAATCGCGGGTCTCTGTTTCTCCGATCAGTTGCCCACCGATTTCCCCGATCGTCTGGCCCAATATGCCCATTCCGTCTACAAAATTATTCGGATAACTGACATGATCCCCCAACCCGACGATAGCAACCTTTCGACCTTCCAAACGAATCCGGAGCATTTTGGGTAAAAATGACGACCAGGGATCTTTTTGTTCCATTTCCCAGGTATTCCGGCCTAAAGTCGAACAGACCAGGATCAGATTGTGATAATCCAGTAATCGCAGTGGAGTGACATCAGAAATAACAAAGAGATCCGGTTGCAGATCTACCAGTTTTTGTTTGATCAGACGGGCCACTTTATGAACGCTGCCTCCCGAAGGTGCATAAAATATTCCTAATCGTTTTGTAGCCTTATGCTCTTTATCTATCAAATAATTCCCTTCCAGATCAGCTTTCAGCTGATAATTCCCTGGTTGATTTTCCTTTTTCATGGATCGCATAATTTAATGTCAAACCTATATGATATCTAACCTATATACGGCAAAGGAACGGGACGGTTTGTTTTTGTTAAAAAAATTTTCTCTGCGCTTTATTTTTGTTTAAATAACCATTTATCGTCTTGAATCTGAAGTTCATAAATTTTGTCATTACCTCCGTCAGTAGTCGAATCGGCATCGGCATCCTCTGTTTTAGCTTTGTGTCTCAGATCATCCAAGGCCGATTTATAGCGGGATTTTTCCTCTGTGGTCAGCGAAGGCATATCATTGATCCGGTCAGAAATAAACTGCATCAGTTTTTCATTGTTGCAAATATTCAGATTACAGGCTAATCCGGCTTCCCGTATGGTTTCATTAAACTGAAGTAACATCTGATCCACCCTCTTTTTATCCGCTTTCCAATATCCTTTCCTGACCGTCTCGAGCAGACGGGCAAGTATCGACTGATAGGCATATAAATTGCCGCTCTTCTTAAACCGTTCTTTTATATCCAGTCGATATTTATCCATGACATAAGTATCATAGATTTGATTCCAGTCGTTATCGCTAACCGATTCCGGTAATGTGGCCTCCCAGCCCCAAAGATTAAAAACCATTTTATTGATAAAACGGGCACCGGCATATCCCTCGTCCACCATCGCATCCACCCATTTGGGATTCAGATAACGGGTCTTCAGTTCACGTCCCAGAAATTTCTCGAGTGTCTCCTGTCCCGGAGCCGAAGGATCGACCAGATTCGTCAGCATGACCACCGGTGATTTCCCGTCGATCGTCCGAACGGCCAAACCGGTAGCACCGAGGTACTGAAACATATCGTCATTATCCAGCAAAGCATACAGATTCGAAGTCCTGCTGTGTAAAGCCACCCTGGTGCCCGACAAAGCATTTTTAAATACAGTTTTCGAAAAGCCTTTCGGTAAATAGGTATATTCGTCCTCTACTTTCGTTCCCCAAAATCCCTGGCCATACAAATGACTCATCTTGTCAAAATAAACTTCCGCCACGTCCTTTTCATCCTCCCAGGTTCCCGAAGCCTGCACCGTCCCACTAACCCCGGTGCCATAAGCACCCGAAGGGGTCGTAAACAAACGTACCGAAGCGATGCGCCGGGCCAGCGAATCTTCCTGAACCCCCAGTTGTTTCAACTTATCTTCAGATTCAAGGATATGTTCCCGGACAAAATTATCTTTTTCATCGGCACTTCTGGCCAGGCTGACTGCCTTATCCAGCAGAGCCATCAATTCGGGAAAAATATCCCTGTATAATCCCGATGGAGCAAAAACGACATCTACTCTCGGACGTTTCAACTCATGCTGCGGAATCAATTCCAGACCGATAACCTGATTGGAAGCATTATAAACAGGTCTCACACCAAGTAAGCTTAAAGCCTGGGCTTCCATCGTACCTTCATTCCGGATACACTCCACCGCCCACAAATTTATGGTCACTTTAGGAGGACACTCCCCGTTGTGTTCGGCCTTATACTGTTCTATCAGCTCCTCTGCCAATTGCTCTCCCAACCGACAAGTCATTCTGGAAGGAATCAGTCTCGGATCGAAAGCAAAAAAGTTTTTACCTGTAGGCAGAGCACCCGGATTCCGGATCGGGTCGTTTCCTGTTCCTGCCCGGACATACTTTCCATTCAAAGCCCGGATAAAAGCATCCAATTCTTCTTTCCCCGATTTTGCGATATTCTTTTGTACCTGCTCCCTGAAAAGTTCCAAATCTTTTCCCATCAAATCCTTTTGCATTGATACAATAGCTTCCGTTGTCGCTTTCGTATAAGCCTCATCAGGGGATACACCGAAAGTGTGCAAGCCGAAAGGGGTTTTATTTTCTTCTATCTCTTTCAGATAATCGTCGATATCTTCCAGATTCTGATCCGTTATGGTATCCAGCTTCAAATCCTTATCCAGTCCGAGTGTTTTTATCCGAAGAACCAGATCCCTGAATTGCGCCATCGACGAGATCGGGCTTTTGCTTTTTTGATCATAGTATTTAGATATGCCACTTTTCAAATCCCGCAATTCCGGATTTAAAGAAGCCTTATCGAAAGGAGGAGTCATGTGGTCGATAATCACGGCCTGTCCCCTTCTTTTCGCCTGCAGGCCTTCACCCACATTATCCACAATATACGGATAAATATTAGGTACATCCATGATCAGCGCTTCGGGATAATCATCGGGACCGAGTCCGGCTTCTTTTCCGGGCAACCACTCATGCGTGCCGTGAGTACCGATATGCACCAGTGCATCTGCGTGAAAGCCATACTTCAAAAAAAGATAATAAGCCAGATACTGATGAGGGGGAGGAACCAGAGGATCGTGATATAAACTCTTCGCATTGTCTTCCCATCCCCGGGGAGGTTGAGGTGTCAGTATGATATTTCCGTATTTCACCACCGGGATCACAAAATAAGATTTCCCGGAAGAATCTTTCCAAACCATCAGTTCAGACTCTTCGGGTTTTCCCCATTTGTTCTCCATTTCCGTCCTAATCTTCAACGATAACTTATCGTACCATTCTTTGTACACTTCCATCGGTACCAATACAGGATCTCCTTTACGCACCAATTTATCCACCTCTGCAGGAGCCCAGGAACCGATATTCCTTCCATAGTCCATCACCCGGTTAAAAATAGCAGCACTGTCGATCGGCTGCCCGCCGGTATCATACCCCTCCTGCCGCATTCTCTGTAGGATAGATAAAATACTTCGGGGAAGTACATTCAGGTAGCTGGCCCCTATGTTTTCTTTTCCGGGAGGATAGCTGTAGTAAATCAGGGCCACTTTCTTTTCACGATTAGGCTTTGTCTGCAGGTTATGGATATTCTTTATACGCCCGAGCAGCGTTTCCATCTGATAACCGATCATATTCTTAATCCGGATATTATGATCGAAATCGTCGAATACGACAGCAACAGAAGGTTCGATATAACCGGCTAATTCGGGTATAGCCACCAAATTCGACCGATTGTAAATATCTATTCCGACTAAAGATTTTTCCCAATCTTTTTGATTCGTACTCAGTATAATCCCATTGATCACCGGCACTCCTAATTTTTCCAGTACCACCCTTTCCTGCTCAGGCCTTGTATTATACCAACATCCCAGATTCAAGAGGGCACTCACGCGGGGAAGACTATCACAGGAAATAAAAAACCGTTCGATCACCTGTTCTTCGTGATGTCCCGGTTTTTGAGAGGTGAACACGGGTAATACATTAAAACCTTTCTCTTCGATATTCCGGATAAATACATCGATATACAAATACTGCGATTTGGTCAGATCGCTTCTCCCAATAATCAATCCGATCCAGGGAGCCTGGGTGTCGATATCGGTTCTCTCGGCTAAATAAGAACCGATATAGGTATGTAATTTTTTATTTCTATAGTTATATATTCCGGAAAGGGGAGTTTCTTCAATATCCTGATATTCACAATCGAAATGTAAATCTTTATTCAGTTTTTTCAGAACGATATTCATGATATTGTTTTCTCCTCCGCTTTTAAAAGCGGCCAATGTCCAGGGATCGAAACAGATCCCCCATTCCTGCAATTCGGCATCGTATTCATGGGATAAATTAAGCGCATAAACCTTCGCTCCGCGTTTCAAAGCAGACAACAGCTGAGGTTTAGCTTTAAAAACCAACCCATTATTATGCAAAGCGACGAATATCAGATCGGAATTTTCAAAAAAATCCATATCACTTTCGTGATAGTTGGAATAGATAAATTCCTTGAACTGACATTTCTCCGCTACCTCCGGATGCATTTTCGCCAGTAAATGCATGCTCCGGTTTACGCCGACCCAAAAACCGTCATCGATAAGAAAACTGACTTTGTTTTGGGCTGTCAAAGATAGCCCAAAACAAAGTGACAAAATAACAAAATAATACTTAATCCCTTTCATATCCCCATTATATATCCGTCATCAGCAATAAATACATGTCTTCAGATCAAAAAGTCATAGCAGCTCTTACCTGAAAATTCCGCCCAGGCATATTATAACCATCCTTTTCGGTATAATTTTCATCGAATAAATTGTTAATATTCAAACCGACCGACACATTCTCTACAAGCGGACAAGAGGCCGAGAAATCGAACACCATAAATTGCGGATGCTTAATCAGTTTATCAGCCCAATACCCGGGTTGGCTTTCACTTAACAAATCGTTCAATGTCGGACGATATTTATCACCGATAAAGTTTTTCTCGATGCGATGTCCGGCAAAACGTCCGTTCAGCCGCGCACTGAATCCTTTCTGATGCAAGAAATCGAGTCCGAAATTGGCATTCTGTTTCCGAACGGATAATGTTTTGTTCCATACTCCTTTAGTCTGATCCTGATAGGTAAACATCCAGGTCAGATTTCCATAAAGCTTCAAAGCAAAGTCACTATCGAACAGACGGCCGAAGTCATAAGAAGCCATAATTTCCATTCCACTTTTTTTTGCTTTATCGGCATTCTTGAACGTTTTGTACTTTTGTCCGCTTTCTTCATCGGTCCATGCCTCTTCCACAATCAGATCATCATTCCACGTATAAAAATAAGTAAAATCAAAATTTACCCCCAGTTCCGGCCGGCTGAATGTCAAACCGGCATCCAACGTACGGGATTTTTCAGGATCCAGATCAGGATTTCCTACGGTAAGCGTACCGCTGTACAAAAATTCTCCGGCTTTCTGATAAGCATCGGTCATGCTGAAAGCTGTACCGAAACTGGCATGGACGGCCATACCGCCGTATATATTGTATTTTGCGCCGATATTGGGATTGAAAGTGTTGTAACTTTCCGATTTCTCTTCATTCTCCAAACCAGGTGTTTTCCGAAGTTTAAAATCGATATAATCATAGCGCAATCCGACCGACAAGTCCAATTTTTCTTTAAATAATTTCAAGTTACTCTGCAGGAATATCCCCCAAGCCGTATTCCGGAAACGGGGTTGATAAGGTGCTTTAATCTCACCACGCGCTTTAAAACTGGTTATCTCACTGACTTCATTATTGTTATCGAATCCGAAAGCAATTCTTTGTTTGCCTAAAATCAGATTATCGTGTACTGTAAATCCATAAGTATTCAGTTCGTTACCCGAATACACATAAGCCGTATCGGTGTCTGCCGTATAAGTATCGGTCTTAGCTGTAGAGTAATGAGGAGCGAAAAACAAACTATGATTATTCACTTTTCCGTTGAGTTCCAATTTTTCGGTATACCGGGTGACATCTTTCTTTTTCAATCCGTTAGCCCCCCAGACATTTCCTCCCGTCGGCAGGTCCTTACCCACAAAAAAAATCTCGGTAAAATTCAAAGACCAGTTTTTCCCGAAATCATAACCGATACGGCCTTTACCGGCGATACCGCTATGCCGAGAGCCATTCATTTTAATACCATAAGTATCTTTACCGAGGATAGCTTTATCCGTTGCCGACATATGCAAGAGATTATGGTCTCCGATCTTATAGTTTCGTGCCTGAGCAGTATAATCGAAAGAGGCATCGAAAGAAAGCCCCCGGTAGATCCGTCCACCGACATGAAAAGCCCCTTTGGAAGTTTGATAACTTCCGGCTGCAACTTTGATTCCTCCGGTGAGTTTATCCTTATTCCGTTTGGTGACGATGTTCACCACTCCACCCATCGCATCCGAACCATACATGGCGGAGAAAGGGCCTTTCAGTACTTCCACCTGCTCTACATCGCCTAAAGAAAGTGTCGCCATATTGGTAGTACCGGCCGGTACTCCATCGATCAGGACTGTCGTATATTTTCCTTCTGTCGGTTTGAATCCCCGAATACTGAAATAAGAATTATATCCCGGATATTCGATCACATCCACATTAACAAAATTTTTCAACAGGTCCGTCAGATTATTGATCCCCGAAGCTTCGATCTGCCGCTTGGTCACCACCTCTACCCTGTTCGGAAGATCTTTTAATAAAGCTCCGGTTTTAGTCGCATGGATCATCACCTCCTCCAAATCTATCCGACGCATGGAATCGGTTTTTATAGTTACAGGTTGCTCTGCATACATGCCCATACAGAACGTAAGGGCAAGAGAAGTTAAAATAAATTTCCTTTTCATCTTGAATTTGTTTTACACCGACATAAATTATTGTTTGCTAATCACATACAAGTTTATTCGTTGTAACAGCAGCAAAGCTACTCCCAACAAATTGAAAGTTTCCCCTCAAAAAACTTGCATAAATTCACCCCATTCATGTGCCACCGGCGCTTCCCCGTTTACCGGTAACATTTTGCATAATTCTAAATTCACCTGAAAAGAAATCATATTGCAGAATCCTGACTGGAAATTGTTTTCCGGCATAATCCCTGCCGTAAAGCACACCCTTTGTAAAAAAAATCAAGTCCGAATCGAGCAACCTTAATCCCCGAAGGTTTATCAATCATACATCATTTCGGCAGGTCTTCTGACTTACTCCAATCTTCAAACGCCCTTCCCATTCTTTCCAGAACAGTGGCTAAAGTATTGTTGAAGATTTTAGCAGAGCTTACAGCAGCGGGTCTGTCCAGGATTCTCACCTGATTCCCTTTTCATCACTTTTCCGTAGCAGCAGAATCGTGACACCAAAATCGGATGCAAAGATATCGATTTTTTTATTTTAAGAAGATACTTTTACGATATTTTCCAATTTTTCAGACAGACTGCGACCATATTCTTACAGGAGATCTGTATTTCCAGCCACCGGGGAGCCATTGACTGTAGCATGGTCTATGCGAGATTTTGTTCCGTTAACGATTCTTTCAGGGGGATATATCGTATGGCAGAAACAGGATGCAGGAAATAACGGATATGCTTGGTCATACGAAGGAAATTCGCTTTCTTTGTATGAAAACAGAACTATCATGGCGAAGTTTATCAATCCTTTTACAGATGTCGGATTCAAAATCATTTTCGGATAGGAAATGACAAAGGGTCTGCTGATCGACTTTCTGAACGATCTGTTGGTAGGTGAACGGCATATTCAGGATCGGTGTGTTCTTCATGAATTTCCGCCTGGGTGATTCTCCGGGCAAACTGTGTACGGACATCGTACTCTCCGACCGTAATACACACGAGGTATTTTCGGATAAACTACGCTTTATTTTCATCGAACTTCCGGCTTTTACGAATGAAGAAGAAGAATGTATAACTGATTTTGAACGCTGGATTTATGTATTAAAGAATATGGAAACACTAAACCGATTACCGTTTAAGGCCCGCAAAGCGGTGTTCGAAAAACTGGAAAAAATCATCGACTCGCATCACTGACAAAAGAAGAACGCGAAAAGTACGACGAAAGTATCAAGGTCTATCGCGACCAGTTAATGACAATCGCTTTCGCCAAAGAAAAGGGAATAGAGGAGGGGATGGAAAAAGGCCGGAAAGAAGTCGAAAAAAAGAAACAGCTGGAAATCGCCCGTAATATGAAAGCAAAAGGTTTTGCCGCAGAAGATATCAGTGAGCTGACCGGCCTTCCCGTCAAAGAAATTAAAGAACTTTAAATTATAGTTTTCCGACTGAATAAATCAATTCAGAAAACCGCATTTTATTTATATCTTTCTTTCAACCCTTCCCTTATCCGGTGCGGAAGTGTCCCCTTTGCGGGCTGCTACCGCTAAAAGGATTCCCAATACCACTCCCAACAAGGCAGCACACAATACCCGCATATTGCCGGGCAACAGAAAAGTGATGGTATGAGCCGGGAACCAGAAGAAAGGGATGGTTTTCTTAAAGACAAATCCCCACAACACCCTCCAATTCAAACTGCTCATGATCCCTCCCATATCCAGTGGTGTGAAGAAACCACGGAGTGTACCGCCGTGCATCAGAATATGGGTATCCGTAATTTTATGCAGCGTCATAAATACCGGAGCGAAAATGGTATTCATACTCACCGACACGGCAAAAGCCACCCCTACTTTAGCCCAGCACAATCCCGGTGCATGAAAAACCGCCGGAGCCTCCTGCATGCCAAGGTATTGCAAAAATGCCGGAGTACCATTCGAAAAAATAACCATCGCCATATTAATGCCCATCCCCAATATCCCCCATACAAACATCCGGGGCAAAACCCCGAATCCTTTCCGGCAATACACGCCGGCACTAATCCGCAAGCCGATCATCTCTCCCAAAGTCGACAAGATGGCAAATTTCAGGAAACTCATGATCATGCCATGAGCCGCATTAAAAGCATGATACCATTCGTAAACAGGCCGGCAGATAAAAAAGGGTAGCAGCAAAACCGCTACCCCCAGTATAAAAATAAAGTCTTGTTTTTTCATTTTTCAATCCGGATACGGGCATCCACCGCCACCACATTTTCTTTATTACCGAGTAATGGATTCAGGTCCATCTCAAAAATTTCAGGAGCCACTTTCACTAACATGGACACCCTCGACACGGCTTCGGCGAATTTTTGTTCGTTCACCGGTTCTTGTCCCCGTACTCCCTGAATGATCTTATACGATTTCAAACTACGGATCATATCCAAAGCTTCCGGTTGGGCAATCGGAGCCAAGCCTGCTTTCACATCTTTCAATACCTCGATAAAGATACCTCCTAATCCGCACAACACCATATGTCCGAATTTATCTTCCCGTTTAGCCCCGATAAACACTTCGGTCCCGGACAACTGCTGAGCCAGCATGACGGCATGCGTGTCTTTGATCTGCATCATCCGACGGAATTCGCTGCGTACCGTCGCTTCGTCCCTTACGTTGAGGGTTACCCCACCGACATCGGATTTATGGACAGGTCCTACTACTTTCATCACTAACGGGAAACCGATCTGACGGGCCAAACCGACAATTTCTTCCTCTTTATCGGCCACTCCTTCTTTTGCCCGGGCAATACCGGCAGCATCCAGCAATTCATGGATCTGTTCAGGTGACAGATAGCCGTTTTCAGCCTGATCGACGACAGCCCGGATCCGTTTCCGGTCTACTTCCGGCAATTCGGGCTCGGCAGGTTGCGGAGCAGGAGTACGGTATATTTTACACAAAGCATTACCAAAATTCACTTCATAGGGGAAGTAAACGCCACCTTTCCTTACAAACTCGTCGATTTCCTCTTTCACCACCATCGAAGAGGGGAATATGGGATAAATCGGTTTCGGGGAAGTAGCTATTTTTTCACGTAATACTTCATATACATCGAAAACGGGGAAAAGCCCGGGACTACCGAAGATCACTGCAATACCGTCGATATTATCGAAATCGCGGTTACAGGCATCCAGGATAATTCCCAATTGTTCAGCTGTTCCTGTCGCTAAAAAGTCAATGGGATTACCTACAGAAGATCCGTTAAACAACTGTCCCAGCAATGCTTCAGCCTTCGGTCCTTCCAAATGAGGAATTTCCATTCCCCCGTCCGACAAGGCATCTGTCAGCATTACGGCCGGTCCTCCGGCATGGGTTACGATAGCCATATTCTTTCCCTTCAATTCTGGATAGTTAAAAATAGCCGCCACCGTGGCCAGTTCATCCCGCCCGTTACACCGTACGATACCGGCTTTCCGGAACAAAGCTTCCACGGCTACATCCGAGCTGGCCAAAGCTCCGGTATGCGACGAAGCAGCACGGCTTCCGGCAGCGGAACCGCCTGATTTGATCGCAGCGATACGACAACCTTTCCGGATCAGTGAGGAAGCATGCTTCAATAATTTTTCCGGTTTATCGATACTCTCTACATACATCAATTTAATCCGTGAACTTGTCTCAGGATCGAAAGATTCGTCCCAATATTCCAGGACCTCTTCCACGCCTAACTGGGCAGAATTACCGACTGAAAATACACTCGAAAATTTTACACCTTTCTGCATACCGGCATCCATAATGAAAAGTGCCGTTGCTCCCGAGCCCGATACGAAATCTACTCCTTTCGGATCCAATTTCGGTATAGGGGTCGTGAATACCCCATTGTAGTTCGTTGTCAATACACCGATACAATTCGGGCCGATCAAAGCTCCCCCGACAGAATCGATCGTTTCTACAATTTGTTTTTCCAATGCTTTCCCTTCTGCATTCTCTTCACTAAATCCGGCAGACAGAATGATAAATGCCCGGGTATTTTTTTGTTTCGCCAGCATCTCTACCGTCGACGGACAGAATTTGGCAGCGATGGCCAGGATAGCGCAATCCACTTCCGGCAAATCTTTCACGTCCCGGTAGGATTTGATACCTTGTACTTCATCCATTTTCGGATTCACCACATATAAACTCCCTTTAAAATGTCCATCGATCAAATTCTTCAATACCTTACCACCCGGTTTCTGAATATCGTCCGATCCTCCAACCACCACAATGCTGGAAGGATTTAGCAATTGTTTATTAATCATATCTTCCGAATTTTACTATAAAATTCACTATTCAATTTTATCAATTATATATTATTGAAAAACTTCAAAAATTCCCCTACTTTAGTGACCATATTTTTTGAGCCGGTATAAAAAGGTATCCGTTGGTGGATATTTTCAGGGGTCATGTCCAATATCCGGTTTCCGCCATCCGTAGCCAATCCTCCGGCTTGCTCGGCAATAAATGCAATCGGATTACATTCGTACAACAGACGCAGTTTTCCTGTCGGATGGCTATTGGTTTCGGGATAAATAAAAATACCTCCCTTCAATAAATTCCGGTGGAAATCGGCCACCAGAGAACCGATATAACGCGAAGTATAAGGACGCTTGGTTTTCTTATCGGTTTCCTGGCAATACTTTATATATTTTTTCACTCCCACCGGAAATTTCTCATAATTTCCTTCGTTTATAGAATAAATAAAACCATTTTCCGGTGTTTTAATATTCGGATGTGAAAGACAGAACTCCCCGATAGAAGGGTCCAGCGTAAAACCGTTCACTCCGTTGCCGGCCGTATATACCAACATCGTAGAAGAGCCATAAATAACGTAACCGGCAGCAACCTGGTCACAACCTTGCTGTAAAAAGTCATCGATATTCGCAACTTCGCCCAGCGGAGATTTGCGGCGGTAAACAGAAAAAATAGTACCGATAGAGACATTCACGTCGATATTCGAAGAGCCATCCAGCGGATCCATACAAAAGATATATTTCGCATCACGGCTCAATCCATCGTCAAAAACAATGATATCCTGATTTTCTTCTGAAGCAACACCGCAACATTCACCACTGGCTTTCAGTTCCGACAAAAAAGTCTCATTGGCATAAATGTCCAGTTTTTGCTGGTCTTCACCTTGTACATTCTCGGAGCCGGCACGCCCCAGAATATCCACTAAACCAGCCTTATTCACCTCCCGGTTGACTTTTTTGGCTGCAATACCTACGTGATGTAACAAACAAGAAAAACCCCCTGTTGCCTGAGGTACTCCTGCCTGCTGTTCGATAATAAACTGATTTAAGGTTGTAACTTTATTCATTGATTCTGATTCTATTTGTTATTAGATGCAAATATAAAATGATAAATCGTAATACACAAACGTTTTCATGAAATTAGTATTCCCTCAGAATCACAGATTTTTTGAAAATCAAATAAGTTTTCATTCAATCCGAATTGATTCCACATTATTATTCAATTTTAATATCTAAATTAGCGCCATGAATTAATTATCGTGTTTAAATTTAAACGCAATGAACGTATATAAGTTTGGTGGCGCTTCCGTTAAAGATGCCGAAGGTGTAAAAAATTTATTTAAAATCATCAATACCCAGCGGGAAAATTTAATCATTGTCGTATCGGCGATGGGAAAAATGACCGATGCCCTGGAAGTTTTGTGTAATTCTTATTTCGGGAAAACCGGTAATATTGCAGAGGTTTTTCAGCGCATTCAAGATTTCCATCAGCAGATTATCCGGGATCTTTTCGGTTCTGCCGACAGTGAAGTAAATGCCCGGGTAGAAGCCCTGTATCAGGAATTGGACACTATCCTAAAAAGTGATCCTTCCCTCTGTTACGATTATGAATACGACCGGATCATCTGTTTCGGTGAATTGCTCTCGACAACAATCATTGCCTCCTATCTCGAGAAACAAGGGCGAAAAGCCAAGTTTACCGATATCCGTAAATGTCTGATTACCGACCAAAACTACCGGAATGCTTGTGTAGATATCGAATTATCGGCTCAGTTGTGCCGGAAGACATTCAATTTTCAGGATACATTTATGTATATCACGCAGGGATTCATTGCCGGAACGACGACCAATCAAACGACCACCCTGGGGCGTGAAGGTTCGGACTATACCGCAGCCCTTTTGGCCAATTTGCTGGATGCCGAAGATGTTACCATTTGGAAAGACGTGCCCGGTATTATGAATGCCGATCCCAAAATATATGAAAATACAGAAATTATCAGTAAGCTATCCTATAAAGAAGCGATCGAGCTATCGAACTGCGGAGCGAAAGTAATTCATCCGAAAACCATCAAACCGTTGCAAAATAAAGGGATTCCGTTATTCGTAAGATCTTTCCTTTACCCGGAAAGTCATGGTTCGGTGATCCGGGAATTGGACGAGAAATTGAAATTACCTCCGATTTATATCAATAAAGGAGATCAGTTATTACTGACTCTTTCCCCCCGGGATTTTTCTTTTATAGCAGAAGAAAAACTGAGCCGTATTTTCGCTACGTTAGCCAAATACAGACTCCGCCTTAACCTGATGCAAAATTCAGCAATCACATTCTCTTTTTGCATCGACTATAATGAAGCGATTTTTGAAAGTTTCATCGATGAACTCCATGACGAATACGAAGTACTCTACAACAAAAATGTGCGTTTACTGACGATTCGCCATTACAATGAAGACATCATCCAACAGCTGACCAGCCATAAAAATGTGTTGGTAGAACAACGCAGCCGTTTAACAGCCCGTTTTGTCGTAGCCGACAATTAAAACGATCCTGCCAATGAAAAAACTATCTATCATCATACCTGCCTATAATGAGGAACGTTCGATTTCCCAAATTCTCGGAAAAATACATCAGACCCGATTGATTGGAGAAACAGAAAAAGAGATCCTCATTATCGACGACGGTTCAAAAGATAGTACGGCTGAAAAATGCCGGCAATTCATGCAGGCCCACCCTGATCTGGATATACATTATCACCTCCAGCCTTTCAATCAGGGGAAAGGAGCAGCGTTGAGAACAGGCATAGCATTAGCGACAGGGGATTGGATCATCATTCAGGATGCAGACCTGGAATATGACCCCGAAGATTATAATCCTTTATTACAATGGGTGATCGAAAACGATGCAAAAGTAGTCTATGGTTCCCGTTTTCTGAAACCTTCGAACAAACATTCTTACCTGCGTTTTTATTTAGGCGGAAGGTTAGTCACTTTTGTCACGAATCTCTTATACGGCCAACATCTGACAGACGAACCGACCTGTTATAAATTCTTCGATGCACAATTTTTAAAATCCATTCCATTAAAATGCCAGGGATTTGAATTTTGTCCGGAAGTAACGGCAAAAGTTTGTAAGCAAGGAATCAAAATTCACGAAATACCGATCAATTACTATCCACGTAGCATCGCCGAAGGAAAAAAAATAAATTGGAAAGATGGTCTGGAAGCCATCTGGACTCTGTTAAAATATCGTTTTAAAAACTAATAGGATGGAGAAAAAAACAAATTATTCAATTCAGACGCTACTAGACAGTCGTTCCTTTTTATATGTCTTATTATTCATCGTTACGATCTGTTTTGTGAGCACTTATACTAAGATTTACGATGTAAAACTGGATATGAACGGAGATAATATCCATTATTATGCTTTGGGAAAAGCGCTGGCAGAAGGTAAAGGATTTACCAACACCATTTCTTTTTCTGAAACTCCACATACTCATTTCCCGCCAGGATATCCGGTTTTTGTTGCCGGAGTGATGAAATTTTTTCCGGATAATATCAATGCCGTAAAAATAGCAAACGGTATCTTGCTTTATGCCGCTATCTTGCTGCTTTTCTTTTTATTGAAAAAAATATCGGGAAGTATCATCGTTGCTTTCCTGACTTGTATGTTTTGTTCTATCCATGCAGAGATATTGCGGTATGCCACGATCATGATGAGTGAAATGCTTTTCCTGTTTTGTAGCGTGGCAGCAATCTTCTTGATGCTGAGCATAAAACCGGAACAACTTTTTACCAAAAAAGGGGTACGGGATACGGTTTTGCTCGTTCTTCTTCTGTTCCTGGTCAACTATATCTATTTTGTCCGGACTATGGGCACTTCACTTATTCTGGCAATTATCATTTATAGCGGTATACTCTTTTTCAAACGGTGTTATGCTCTGTACAAAAACAGAAAAAACCTGGAAGAATCCTCGTTCCGGAAAACTTTTTTCCAACAGCTACTGAGATACGGATTATTGTTCGTATTACTGACCGGTTCGTTCTGGGGTACGAAAATGGCCTGGGACGTACGGAACAAAAACGTCGGCAAAACAAGCAACGATTACATCAAAGACTTTATGAAAAAACCGAATGGACAAACGATGGCCAATTGGGACGACTGGAAAAACCGGATTACCGATAATTTCGGATCCTATTTGAACAAATGGCTGCCCAACGCCATTTTGAATACCCCCTATAATCTGACTGCCAAATCTTCCGGGGGAGAAATCTTCCGGGGGATGCTGATCGCATTTCTGATCATTTTCGGTCTCATCAAATTGCCCAAAGGCGGATTACTCCTGTTTCTCTATTTGGGTGCAACCATGGCAGTCCTGCTCGTATGGCCGGAACAATACGGCGGTCTTCGCTATTTCATCGCCGCTATTCCTTTTTTCATCTTCCTGTTTTTCTACGGTATAAATGCGGTGATTCTTTATCTGGGTAAACGCCGGAGAAAAAATATTCCGGTATTCTTACCGGCTGCCTGCATGATTATCTTTGCCCTGATTTTCATGTTTCCTGCCTATTCCCAGGCTTTGGTCGAAAAAAAGCAGCTGGCGAAATACAAAACCTGGAGTCCTGAAATTGCCGGAAATGCTTTTGCAGAATTTACAGCCGCCATGCAATGGTGCGGGAAAAATCTTCCCGATAGCGCACGGGTGATTTGCCGGAAACCGGAAATATTCTTTATGTACTCAGGAGGGAAAAAATGCGGTAGTTTTTCCCAATACGGAAAACCGGAAGATATCCTGCAACAGCTGACCGATCAAAAAGCCACCCATGTCATCATCGACCATTGGTTTCGGCATGCCTACTATACGTTGTATCCGTTGATCTCGACACATTATCCGGAAAAATTCAAGTTCGTCGGCAAGTTTGAAAGCCGGGGAGCCCAACAGGAACCCCCGACTCTTATTTTCGAATTTCATCCCGACTGGACTAAGCCTGAAACAAATGCACAATAATTTTATCTGATTATAAAAGAGAACTATATCAATTTCCATTCAAAAATGATATATTTGCACTTTGTTTTTATAAAAGTGCACAACAAGGTGTGTCATTTACTATTGCAAATATAAAAATCACCTATAATGAACGAGAAATTTCCTGAATACAAAGGCCTGGATCTTTCTGAGGTAAACAAAGAGATATTAAAAACCTGGGAAGAAAACAAGACTTTCGAAATGAGTTTGAAGACACGGGAAGGTCACCCTTCATTCGTTTTCTATGAAGGTCCTCCTTCAGCGAACGGCATGCCCGGAATCCATCATGTGATGGCCAGAACCATTAAGGATGTCATCTGCCGTTATAAAACTCTGCAAGGATTTTTAGTAGAACGTAAAGCAGGCTGGGATACGCATGGCCTCCCTGTAGAACTTGGTGTAGAAAAAAAATTAGGAATCACCAAAGAAGCTATCGGTAAAACGATCAGCGTCGTGGAATATAACAAAGAATGTCGTGCAGATGTCATGAAATTCACAAAAGAATGGGAAGATCTGACAAAGCAAATGGGATATTGGGTAGACATGAAAAATCCCTATATCACTTATGACAACCGATATATCGAAACATTATGGTACCTATTGAAGAAATTGTATGAAAAAGGATTTCTTTATAAAGGTTATACCATACAGCCTTATTCTCCGGCTGCAGGTACCGGTCTGAGTACACACGAACTGAACCAACCGGGATGTTACCGGGATGTAAAGGATACGACTTGTGTCGCCCAATTCAAGGTAATCCGGGACGAAAAATCCGAAAAGCTGTTTGCCGACAGCGAAGCGGTATATATCCTGGCGTGGACAACTACACCCTGGACTTTGCCTTCCAATACCGCCCTGGCTGTAGGACCCAATATCACTTATTATGTCGTAAAGACTTATAATCCTTATACCTACCTTCCGGTGACCGTCGTTTTGGCCAAAGATCGGTTCAATGCCTATTTCAATCCCAAAGCTGAAAATTTGGCCCTGGAAGATTATCAGGCAGGAGATAAATTGATTCCTTATCGAAAAGTCGGAGAATTCAAAGGTCCGGAACTCGAAGGTATCCGTTATGAACAGCTGATGCCCTGGATGCGTCCCGAAGGAGATGCGTTCCGGGTGATTCTCGGGGATTATGTGAGTACAGAAGACGGAACCGGCATCGTACATATCGCTCCGACTTTCGGTGCCGACGACGACCGGGTTGCCAAACAAGCCGGAATCGCTCCGATGTTATTGGTCGACAAAGACGGTAATAAACAACCGATGGTCGATAAACGCGGACGTTTTTTCGTTTTGGAAGAAATCGATCCCGAGTTTGTAAAGAACCATGTCAATACCGAACTTTACAGTGAGTATGCCGGCCGGTTTGTCAAAAACGCTTATGACCCGCAACTGACTGAAGAAGATACCACCCTTGACATCGACCTGTCTGTCATGTTGAAAAAAGAAAATAAAGCATTCAAGGTCGAGAAACAGGAACACAATTATCCGCATTGCTGGCGTACCGATAAACCGGTATTGTACTATCCTTTGGATTCATGGTTTATCAAAACTACCGCTGTACGTGAACGGATGATCGAACTCAACAAGACAATCAACTGGAAACCAGCCAGTACGGGCGAAGGCCGGTTTGGGAAATGGCTGGAAAATCTGGTCGACTGGAACCTTTCGCGTTCACGTTACTGGGGCACTCCGCTCCCCATCTGGGTAAGTGAAGACGGCACAGAAAAGAAATGTATCGGTTCAGTAGCCGAACTAATTGAAGAGATCGAAAAATCGATCCAGGCCGGCTTTATGCAGGAAAATCCTTATCAGGGATTTATTGCCGGTGATTATTCTAAAGAGAATTACGATAAAATAGATTTGCATCGTCCTTATGTCGACCATATCATTTTGGTGTCAGACAGCGGACAAAAAATGTACCGGGAAAAAGATCTGATCGACGTGTGGTTCGACTCAGGTGCTATGCCTTATGCTCAGCTTCATTATCCATTCGAACATCGCGAAGATATCGATCAGAAGCTGCGCTTCCCGGCAGACTTTATCGCCGAAGGTGTCGATCAGACCCGGGGCTGGTTTTTCACCCTGCATGCCATCGCGACAATGGCTTTCGACTCAGTTGCCTTCAAGAACATCATTTCCAACGGACTGGTATTAGATGCCAAGGGTAATAAAATGTCCAAACGGCTCGGGAATGCAGTAGATCCTTTTTCTACGATAGCCACTTATGGATCGGACCCATTGCGTTGGTATATGATTACTAACTCGCAGCCTTGGGATAATCTGAAATTCGACATGGCGGGTATCGACGAGGTAAAACGTAAATTTTTCGGAACCCTCTACAATACCTACGGTTTCTTCGCTTTGTATGCCAATGTAGACCATTTCCGCTATGCTGAGGCAGAAGTTGCTATTGAAGAACGTCCGGAGATCGATCGTTGGATTCTGTCTTTACTGAATTCTCTGATCAAAGAAGTAACCGAAGCTTACGAAAAATACGAACCGACCAGGGCAGGCCGGGCTATTCAGGATTTCGTCATCGAAAATCTATCCAACTGGTATGTACGTTTATCCCGGAAAAGATATTGGGGAGGTGAATATTCCCAGGATAAGATTTCTGCTTATCAAACGCTGTATACTTGTCTGGAAACGATCGCTATTCTTTCGGCTCCGATCGCTCCGTTCTATATGGAAAAACTATTCGGTGACCTGAATAAAGTGACCGGACGGCATAGCGGAAGCGTACATTTGACCGATTTCCCGAAAGCCGACGAAAAATTGATCGATAATAAACTCGAAGAGAGAATGGAACTTGCCCAACAAATCTCTTCTATGGTGTTGGGATTGAGGAGAAAAGTTCAACTTCGCGTGCGTCAACCACTAAGTAAGCTCATCATACCGATTCTGAACGATCATATGATCCGGCAACTGGACGCTGTGAAAAATATCATTCTCTCGGAAGTCAATGTCAAGGAAATCGAATACATTACCGATACGACAGGTGTTTTAGTCAAGAAAATCAAACCGAATTTCAAGACTTTGGGACCGAAATACGGTAAATATATGAAGCAAATTTCCACTTTGATCGCCGCAATGGAACAAAGTGATATTTTCGATTTCGAGAAAAATGGCCGTTATCAACTGAATATCGGTAACGAATCGATCGATTTGAGCCTGGAAGATGTCGAAATATTGTCGGAAGATATCCCGGGTTGGTTAGTCGCCAATGAAGGACACCTGACGGTAGCTTTAGATATCAACGTAACTAAAGAATTGAAAGAAGAAGGAATTGCCCGGGAATTGATCAACCGGATTCAGAATCTTCGGAAAGAAAGTAATTTTGATGTTACGGATAAAATCACGTTAGCTATTGGCCGGCACAAAGAGATAAACGAAGCTGTTGAAAATTTTTCGCAATACATTGCCAGTCAGGTATTAGCCGAACATATCGAACTAACAGACGAGAAGGATAATAAGGCCAAGGATATCGAGATCGACGACATTCACACCTTTATCAAAATTGAAAGAATAAACTGAATAACGAAACCGGCGAACAATCCCACCGGTATTTCGTATGAAGAAACATCTGTAAAATTTTCAAATGTTGATGTTTTTTATTAATTTAGACAAAAACTTATAAGCTATGGCAGAGAAGACGAGATATTCGGATGAAGAGTTGCAGGAATTTAAGGAATTAATTCTGGAGAAACTCGATAAAGCAAGAAAAGACTATGACTTGCTGAAAGGTGTCATCTCGGGAAGTGACGGGAACGACATTGCGGACACTTGTCCTACATTCAAGGTACTGGAAGAAGGAGCCTCTGTTCTCTCTAAAGAAGAGGCCGGCCGTTTAGCTCAGAGACAAGCTAAATTTATCGCCCATTTGGAAGCAGCCTTAATTCGGATCGAAAATAAAACGTATGGTATTTGCCGGGCAACAGGTAAGCTGATTTCGAAAGAAAGATTACGCGCTGTTCCTCATGCCACGTTAAGCATAGAAGCCAAAGAAGGAAAAGAAAATTAATCATGACGTACCCCCGTACTTTTCAGTACAGGGGTACAATAGCTTTTAATACCGCCTTTTATGAGTGTGCGCAAAAAACTGATCATTTTCATCGCCGCCCTGCTAGTATTGGACCAGGCCGTAAAAATATGGATCAAGACCCATATGATGATTGGGGAAGAATTCACGGTCTTCAACTGGTTTAAAATTCTTTTCATCGAAAACAACGGCATGGCATTTGGCATGGAACTCGGAGATGGTAAGATCGGCAAGACCATTCTCAGCTTATTCCGCATCGTGGCTGTTATCGGAATCGGCTGGTATATTTTAAAACTCATCCGAGAAAAAGCCCCCACGGGAGTCCTTTTTTCCTTTGCCCTGATTTTTTGTGGAGCCATCGGTAATATATTCGACAGTCTGTTTTACGGCATGATTTTTAACGACAGCCATTATCAAGTCGCTACCTTATTTCCGAGCGAAGGAGGCTATTCCTCTTTTTTACATGGCAAAGTCGTAGATATGTTGTATTTCCCTCTTATCGAAGGAACCTTCCCGGATTGGTTTCCCATTTGGGGGGGCGAAAATTTTCTGTTTTTCCGTCCCGTTTTCAATTTTGCGGATTCTTATATCACCATCGGAGTCTTGATACTTATCCTTTTTTACCGGAAATTTTTCTCCGATAAAAAAGCCCCAACAAAAGCATAATTCATTTCCACCCGGAATAGATAGAAAACAATCGAGGGAGCCCTTCAGACGGGAGTTCCCTCGATTAGTTTACTATCTAAACATCCACTTTATTCTTTTCCAGTAAATGCCCAAGAAGATTTGTATGCCCAACGGGAAGGACAACGTTCAACAATCATCCGTATCCGTTCTGCCTGATTCACCGTAATTGAATTCCGGCGACTATAATTATCCATGATATTAAAAGAGGTAAACCACTCATATTCAGCATCAACATCTTCCCGATACAAACGGTTATTCTTATAGATACCCGAACTGTAGCCACTATAATAGGCATAAGTATCCGGACAATAATCATTATCACCGTTTACGAAAGTATTGTTGTCATCCTGATCGGTATAAAGCAAACCATAATACAAAC
>NZ_LARL01000175.1:0-584 GCF_000980295.1 Odoribacter sp. N54.MGS-14
AGCTTTTCGCAGCTTATCACGTCCTTCATCGCCTCTGAGAGCCTAGGCATCCACCATACGCCCTTTATTATTTACTTTAATTTATACTTTTAGCTTACTCGGAAATCATATAAAGTCTTACGACATTAATAATTTCTATTTTTGCTCATTGTTGTGGAATATATTTTTCCATCTTTCCAGTATGTCAAAGAACTGTGTCCTTACGGACTCTGTGGAGAATAAGGGAGTCGAACCCTTGACCTCCTGCGTGCAAAGCAGGCGCTCTAGCCAACTGAGCTAATCCCCCGAAGAAGTTACAAGCATGAAGGCTATACGCTAAAAGCTTATTGCATTTAGCTTTTCACTTTCGGGCTTTTGAGTAGTCCCTCGCGGAGTTGAACCGCGGACCTCTACATTATCAGTGTAGCGCTCTAACCAACTGAGCTAAGAGACTGACTAAGGCTATCAGCTTGAAGGCTACACGCTAAAGGCACTAAGCCTTCCGGCTTTTAGCTTTTTAGCTTCCTAGCTGTCAACTTATGGTAAAGGTTGAAGGTTTTGCCAGCAAGTGCAGATAATAACTGATCTCCAGAAAGGAGGTGTTC
>NZ_LARL01000022.1:0-42502 GCF_000980295.1 Odoribacter sp. N54.MGS-14
GCCATTGTAACA
The DNA here is from genome assembly GCF_000980295.1 of Odoribacter sp. N54.MGS-14. Lineage (NCBI taxonomy): Bacteria > Pseudomonadati > Bacteroidota > Bacteroidia > Bacteroidales > Odoribacteraceae > Odoribacter > Odoribacter sp. N54.MGS-14. The sequence continues at coordinate 13 of NZ_LARL01000022.1, forward strand.
CGTGTGTAGCCCTGGGTGTAAGGGCCGTGCTGATTTGACGTCATCCCCGCCTTCCTCCCACCTTACGGTGGCAGTCCCGTTAGAGTGCTCATCATTACATGCTAGCAACTAACGGTAAGGGTTGCGCTCGTTATGGGACTTAACCCGACACCTCACGGCACGAGCTGACGACAACCATGCAGCACCTTGAAAAACGCTCCGAAGAGAATATCTGTTTCCAAATACGACATTTCCCATTTAAACCCAGGTAAGGTTCCTCGCGTATCATCGAATTAAACCACATGTTCCTCCGCTTGTGCGGGCCCCCGTCAATTCCTTTGAGTTTCATCGTTGCCGACGTACTCCCCAGGTGGCTCACTTAATACTTTCGCTTAATCCCGTACAATATATCGCACAGAACCAGTGAGCATCGTTTACGGCGTGGACTACCAGGGTATCTAATCCTGTTCGCTACCCACGCTCTCGTGCATCAGCGTCAGTTACAGTCTGGTAAGCTGCCTTCGCTATCGGAGTTCTAAGTTATATCTATGCATTTCACCGCTACTTAACTTATTCCGCCTACCTCGTCTGTACTCCAGTTTACCAGTATTAATGGCACAATTGAGTTTAGCTCAAATATTTAACCACTAACTTAATAAACCGCCTACGCACCCTTTAAACCCAATAAATCCGGATAACGCTCGCATCCTCCGTATTACCGCGGCTGCTGGCACGGAGTTAGCCGATGCTTATTCATAAGGTACAGGCATCATTCTACACGTAGAACTTATTCTTCCCTTATAAAAGAGGTTTACAACCCATAGGGCAGTCTTCCCTCACGCGACTTGGCTGGTTCAGACTCTCGTCCATTGACCAATATTCCTCACTGCTGCCTCCCGTAGGAGTTTGGACCGTGTCTCAGTTCCAATGTGGGGGACCTTCCTCTCAGAACCCCTACCTATCATCGTCTTGGTGGGCTGTTACCCCGCCAACTAACTAATAGGACGCATGCCCATCCGATACCTTGAACATTTAACTCACATCCCATGCAGGATAAAAGTACTATGGGGTGTTAATCCACGTTTCCATGGGCTATACCCCGGTATCAGGCAGGTTGCATACGCGTTACTCACCCGTGCGCCGGTCGCCATCAAGGTATTGCTACCTCATGATGCCCCTCGACTTGCATGTGTTAAGCCTGTCGCTAGCGTTCATCCTGAGCCAGGATCAAACTCTTCATAGTAATAAAAACTTTAAAAATTATCTCTTTCGCTCAGTCATTATATCCGTTGAATCTCTTCTCGGACTCGCACTTGCTGTTTGTTTTCAAACCTTTCAATATCTTTAAGAACTCTTTTTGCTTCTCTTTTACCCACCCCACTTATGAGGCGAAAGCGGATGCAAAGATAAATACTTTTACATATTCCCTCCAAATCTTTCCGCACTTTTTTTCAAACTTTTTTTTCGGAACCGCCGTAGAAGAAAGCTTCTGCAGGCTTCATCCGCAAAAGATGAAAAACACATCAGTCAAAATGTTTCAGAACGTCCGCTTCGTTTCGGAAAGCGGCTGCAAAGGTAAGGACTTTTTCATTACTTCCAAACTTTTCAAAAGAAAAGTTTTGAAGTTTTTTTTCAGAACCCGACCAGGGCAATATCCTGAAGAACTCTGCACAACATAAAAACCTGTAAGCCAACACATCATACCCTCTCACCTCCTCCGTTTGTTCAATACATCGGTTCCTGATTGCGGCTGCAAAGATAGAAACATTAATATCCCATTTCCAAATTTTTTACGAACTTTTTTTCAAAAAAATGAATAACCACTACACAATACATTCATTATTAAACCATTATATTTATCTTATTTTATTCCAAATTTCCATCGGTTCACGCTATTTATGGTTATTCATACTAATCGAATAGATTATATATATCGTATTTCGACCAGAATACCAACCTTCTTTCCATCAAGGCATAAAAAATCGTGCAAACCTACTATTTGCACGATTCCCTTCGAATCTTCAGATTCGTTTACTTCACCCCCTTCACCTCTTCGAATCCTTTACCGAACACTCCCATCACGGGAGCCATCGTCATAAACACATCCGGATCGATCTGCTTGGCAATGCGCAATACATCGGAAGCTTCGTGTTTACGGGCAACAATCAGGATAATTTTCTTATCTTGTCCAGTGTACCAACCTTTAGCATCGATCAGAGTCACACCCCGATGTACCTGATTCGTCAGCTCACGGGCCACTTCATCATATTTATCAGTAAAGATAAAAAGCTGGGCCGACTGTGTTTTTCCGGTCAATACATAATCCACGGTAAAAGAAACGATTCCCATCATGACATAACCGTATATCAATCCACCGAAGGCTTCCCGATCGACATGGTCGTATATCAGCAAAGTCATCGCAATGACACAGAAATCACATACCATCAATACCCGCCCCGGACTGACATTGTGGTATTTGGTCACCAACATCGCAATGATATCCGTACCTCCGGTACTTCCACCAACAGAGAGCGATACGCCGATACCGATACCGGTCAGCATTGCAGCGATAATGGTACTCATAAATTTCTCGTCGGGTAAAATACCGTCCACAGGCATCAAGGGCTGCATAATACCCAGGAACACACTCCCGACAATGATAGCGAAAATGGTTTTGATACCGAATTTCGGTCCCAATACCTTCATCGCAATAATCAGCAACAGGATATTCACCAAAAAATAACCGATACCTACCGGAATTTTGAACAAATAGAATAATACAGTAGCAATACCTGTAGCTCCACCACCGACAATCTTATGAGGCACCAGGAAACCTGTTGCGGCAAAAGCATAAACCAACATACCGAATGAGATGATCAGGTATGGTTTCATCTCATTCCAAATGCTTTTATTCTTCATTTATTTATTCATTTTTTGCCAGGTATCTTTGAGCGATACGGTACGATTGATTACTAATTGTCCATCCGTTGAATCGGGATCTACACAAAAATATCCCAACCGCTGGAACTGAAAACGATCTCCAGGTTTAGCCCGTCTCATCGAGGATTCCAACTTACATCCTTTAAGTACTCTCAGTGAATCTTCATTGATAAACTCCTTAAAATCGACCTCCTTGTGTCCTGCCGGATCTTCATCCTTAAACAAACGATCGTAAAGACGGACTTCAGCTTCGATAGCATCCGTTGCTGCCACCCAGTGCAAAGTACCCTTTACCTTCCGGTTACTGGCCTCCGTTCCACTACCACTTCGGGATTCCGGATCATAAGTACAATGGATCAAAGTGATATTTCCACCGGCATCTTTATCGACCCCTGTACATTTAATAATATAAGCACCTTTCAGGCGTACTTCCTGTCCCGGAGTAAGGCGGAAAAATTTCTTCGGCGCATCTTCCATAAAATCGTCTCGTTCGATGAAAAGTTCCCTGGCAAAAGCCACCTTACGCACTCCGGCATTCACATCTTCCGGATTATTCTCGATTTCCATATATTCCGTCTCTCCCTCAGGATAATTATCGATGACCACTTTCACCGGATCGAGCACTGCCATCACCCGAGGAGCCGTCTTATTCAAATGTTCACGGACACAATATTCCAGCAACGCCATATCCACGACGATTTCCCGCCGGGCCACTCCCACCTTTTCAGCAAACATCCGAATAGATTCGGGGGTATAACCACGCCGGCGCAATCCGCAAATAGTCGGCATTCGGGGATCGTCCCAACCGGAAACATACTTTTTCTGTACCAATTCCAACAAACGCCGTTTACTCATCACTGTATAATTCAGGTTGCGACGGGCGAATTCAATTTGCCGTGGCCGGTACTCGGTCGTTGTCAACTGATCCAGAAACCAATTGTAAAGCGGCCGATGAATCTCAAATTCCAACGTACAGATCGAATGAGTGATTCCTTCGAGATAGTCACTTTGTCCATGAGTAAAGTCGTACATCGGATAGATGCACCACCGATCACCGGTTCGATGATGGCTACAGTAGATAATCCGGTACATGATCGGGTCACGCATCAACATATTGGCAGCAGCCATATCGATCTTAGCCCTCAACACCCGGCTACCTTCCGGGAACTCTCCATTTTTCATCCGCCGGAATAAATCCAGATTTTCTTCTACCGAACGATCCCGGTAAGGGCTATTCACTCCCGGTTCGGTAATTGTTTTTCTCCCGGCACTGATTTCTTCTGCTGTCTGATCGTCAACATAAGCCTTCCCCTCCAGGATCATCTGTTCGGCCCAATCATACAGCTGCTGGAAATAATCGGAAGCATACCTGACCGGTCCGTCCCATTGAAATCCCAGCCATTTTATATCCTCCTGAATTGCATCTGTAAATTCCACATCCTCTTTAGAAGGATTGGTATCATCGAAACGCAAATTACACGCTCCATTATATTTTGCAGCCAACCCGAAATTGAGACATATTGAAGTAGCATGTCCGATATGTAAATATCCATTCGGCTCCGGCGGGAAACGGGTATGTACTTTTCCCCCGTTTTTACCGGCAGCAATTTCCTCTTCAATAATCTGTTCAATAAAATTCAAGGTCTTACCTTCTTCTGGTTCTACAATCATTTGATTTTTATCCATAGTATTAAAACTTTCCCGGAAAAAACATTTTTCCAAGGGACAAAAGTAAGTAATTTATGAGAGTTTTAAAAGTTTACGTATATTTGCAGCGATGAAAAAATTTATCTGCATAATACTATTCGCATCATTGCATTTGTTTTGTCGTGCACAAAACGTATTCGATACAGAAACCCCTCCGGATATGGAGGGTAGCAACTCTTCATTATCTTCCGATTCTATACCGGAATCCAATGTGCCTCATTTCCGTCATACCTGGCAATGGGAAAGGAACGGAGTATATAAAAGAGAGGTTGCTCTGGATACGCTGATGGACGGTATTCAGAATTTCAATACCATTTTTAAAAAGAATATTTCGAACACTTATCTGGGTAATTTTCCCTCTCCTTATCTTTCCAATATTTTTATTACGCGCGAAACGGTTCAGGATTTTTACCCTCTGACTCAAATCCGGGCTTTCCTTTTTAAGCCCGAAGACGCTTTACTTTTCAATACGACAACCCCTTTCACCCGATTGAAATATTTTACGGGAGGAGGAAAAGGGAAAGCCGAAAACCTGCTGGACGTATGGCATGTACAAAATATCCGCCCCTGGTGGAATGCCGGTATTCGTTACCAGCTGATTTCCAGCGACGGTCGTTATATGAACCAAAAAGCCAAAGCGTATCATTTTTCTTTGTTCTCGTCCTATGAGAAAGAACGAATCGCCCTCTCTTTTTTCTTAAACCAGAATAATGGGCATTTTGCAGAAAACGGTGGTGTCAAGGACATCTCTTTTATCATCGACTCCACCAATCAAAAAGCTGAAAATATACCGGTAAACCTGAGCAGCAACGATATTTCCAACAATTACCGGAACACCAATTTTCAATTACAGGGCCAGTACAATATCGGTAATCCCAAAGAAGTAACTACTCCCACGGATACTTTTACCACTTATCCGGCTAAAGCCATCATCAACATCCGGGCCGAAGGAAACGAACGCAGATACAAAGAAGGCAGCATTGCTTTCGACTTCTTTCCACATACCTATATAGACAGTACTTCTACGACGGATCTGATCACGAACCAGGTGTACGATATCTCCACTAAATTTGTCATGAACGAACATCCGAAGTACAAATATTTGCCGGGTATATATGCCGGTCTGGATTTTAAACACGAAAACTACCGGCAGCGGACAGCTTTCGATTCGATTTCCCATACCGAGAGTTTCGGCCATACCCGCTATTCAGGGACTTACATTACAGCCGGAATTTTCAATGTAGACACGAATGTATCGTTCACTTACGATATTGCCGGAAAGCTATGTGTATTGGGGCACTATGCCGGGAATTTCAAATTCGACGGCTACGTACAGCAAGCTTTGCGTAAAGACAGAAGTTCATACATCCGGGCCAATGCGACGATCGAATTACAAAGTGTAAATCCGTTCTTCGATCGCTATGTCGGAAATCACGATATCTGGGAAAATGATTTTAAAGCCATCAAAACCATCAAAGCCGACGGACGCTATGTGAATAACCGTTTGCGAACCGAATTAGGAGTCGGTATCGCCAATATTTTCAGTTACGTCTATTTCGATACGGCAGCGATGCCCCAACAGACCAGTAAGACCTTGATGGTATTGACCGCCTGGGGAAAGCAAAATTTCAGATTAGGCAATTTCTACTTCGACCAGACCGTATATTTTCAAAAAAGTACCCAGGAAGATATCCTTTCCCTACCGGCCATTTCTGTATATTCCCATAACTATTTTCAGCATGCCTTATTTAAAAATGCCTTGTTTTTACAGACAGGAATCGACGTCTTTTACAACACAAAATTTTACGCCGACAATTACATGCCTTCTATTATGCAGTTTTATAACCAGCGGGAAAGAAAAACCGGTAATTATCCGAAGCTCGATGTCTTCCTTAACCTAAGGATCAAACGGGCCGATATCTTTGTCAAATACGAACACATCAACTATCTGCTAAAAAATCACGGAGACTTTTTCAGTGCCGCCGATTATCCGATCAACCCGGGTATGCTCAAATTCGGTATTAAGTGGGACTTTTTCGATTAAGAAACATTTACTATCTTTGTTGAATGACAATCTCTAAAATTGCCGTTTATATTACCCTTTTTCTTTGCTTTGCATGTGAGTCAGGTAAAGAGGTTACTCCGGAAATCATATTACCGGAACCTTCATCGCTGGAAAAAATTCTGACGCGGGGGAGTCTGGAGATTTCCACTTTTTATAATACGACCGACTATTACGTATACCGTGGTATTACGCGGGGATTTCATTACGATCTGGCCCGGGATTTTGCCGGTTACCTGGGAGTCAATCTCCGAATTGTCGAAGTTAACAACGATATAGATACGGCTATCGGCCGGCTACAGAGCGGCAAATACGACCTCTTAGCCGTCAGTCTGACCCAAACCCCGGAAAGGAATGAACAGCTCCGTTTCAGTAAACCTCTTTTCCAAACCCGGGAAGTACTCGTGCAGAACAAAAATAGCCAACCCATCAAAGATATGGCTCAATTAGACGGGAAAGAGATTTATATTCCCAAAAGTGCCACCTCGTATAAAAAGGTTCTGCAACAAATACAGGATTCTCTGAATATACACATTTATATCACCGAGATCGAGCATTATTCCTATGAAGATCTCTTGCACCTGGTAGAGACCGGCGAAATCAATTATACCGTTATCGACGAAAACATCGCCCAAGCCTCCAGTTATTCTATGAAGAACCTGGATATAGCTCTCAAGTTAAAAGAAGATATTTCCGTATCGTGGGCGACCCATTCGGATGCCAGTTTATTGAGCTCGGAAATCAACAACTGGCTGGAAGAAATCCGGAAAAACGGAAAACTCAACTACCTCTATAAACGTTATTTCGGCAAACATCCGGCAGTTCCTCACAACACGACCAAATACACACTCATCAAGAAAGGCGATATTTCACCGTTCGACAAGTTATTCCGCAAAGAGAGTAAAAAGCTCGGCTGGGACTGGCGTTTGCTGGCAGCTTTGGTCTATACCGAATCTCAATTCGATCCTTATGCCGAATCGGAAGTCGGAGCCTACGGTTTAATGCAGATTATTCCTGAAACAGCCGATCATTTTAACGTCGGAAATTATTTCGAGCCCGACAGTAATGTCTATGTCGGAACCGAATATTTACATTACCTGGACCGTTACTTTTCAAGCCAGCCGATCGATTCTTCCGAACGGCTCAAATTCGTTCTGGCCGCCTATAATGCAGGTCCCGGACACGTGCTGGACGCCATCCGCCTAGCCAATAAATATGGGAAAGACGCCACTTTATGGGATAATAACGTCGATTACTATCTGCTTCACAAAAACGAACCGGAATATTACCGGGATCCCCTGTCTAAAAACGGCTATTGTAACGGCCGTCAAACGTACAAATACGTACAACAAGTGCTCGAGACCTATAATAACTATAAGAATATCAAGCAATAGTATAAAAATACTAAAAAACGTATTTACGAATATTGGTTTGATCGTTTTTTTTCAATACCTTCGCAGTAGTGTATTATATCGTTCATTAAAAGTTTAAGCTCATGCCTTACAGAAGATTACCTAATACAGATGCAGCGAGAATAAGGGCATTAAAAGCAGCTTTGAAGAAAGGCCAGTATCTCGAGATCGATACGATAGCCTATCCTTTTGCTTTGAAACAAAAAATAGAATTCTTTTTACCTAAATTTGAAGTTGCTATCACCAACTCTAAGTTAGCGAAAGAGAAACAGTTCGATAATAGTCAAAAATTCTCTGAATATACCAAAAAAGCCCGGCTTTATATCTCTCATTTTATTCAGGTATTGAATTTTTGTATTGCCCGTGGAGAGCTGAAACCCTCAGCCCGTACATTTTATGGTTTGGACGAAAACAGTTCGAAAGTTCCTTCTCTTTTGACCGAACAGGATTTGCTGCAATGGGGGGAAAAAATAATTGCCGGCGAGCAGAACCGGATCAGTAACGGTGGTGGTAATCCGATCTACTGTCCTTCGATTGCCCTGGTAAAAGTCAATTATGAAAATTTCAAAGAAAACTATACCCGCCAAAAACAGTTCCAGAATAACTCAGCCCGGGAAAGCGGGAATGTCGCTCAATACCGGAATGATGCCGATGCCTTGATCCTGGAAGTATGGAACGAAGTGGAACGTTATTTCGAAGGGGTAAAAGACGAAGAAGAAAAGCGCTATATGTGCGAGGAGTACGGTCTCGTTTACGTATTCCGACGCGGCGAAAAAGAACGGATCAGAAGACGGAAAGAAGCTGAAAGCATTACCTTGAAGCTTTTCTGACTCCAAGACCGACTGCTAAGAGGAACAACAGCTTCCTCTTTTCTTTTTCACCGGCTTACGGGCACAGCTGTCTTTCAAAGGACAAGTGTCACAAGTACTGCATGATTCGTCCTTTTTCAAAGCCTTCAGTTTCCTGTAGCAGAATCGTATCGCCCCCACTAAAGCAACAACGATAATCAGATATACAATACCGTTTTGTATCAAAGCATTCTTTTTTCTAAAATAAACTTCCTATCTGATATACGCCGAACGACACCAACCAAGCCAGCCCGGTAGTATAAAAAATAGTAAACAATGCCCATTTCCACCCCGCCTCTTTACGAATAGCAGCGATCACAGCCATACAAGGGAAATAAATCAGGATAAACAGCATAAATCCATAAGCCACTAAAGGCGTAAATACCTTCTGTCCGTTACTATATTGTTGCTGTTGCAGGCTCTCGATCAGGCTTTGGGAATTTTCCTCGGCATCCGGGACATGGTACAAAATTCCCATAGAACTCACTACAATCTCTTTGGCAGCCAATCCGGTCACAATACTCACGCCCATCTTCCAGTCGAATCCCAAAGGCCGAATTACCGGTTCGATGGCTTTCCCGATTTGTCCGATATATGAATTCTCCAAATGTTCCGTCTCATCGGCCATAGTCGTCCGGTTTAAAGGGAAATACCCCAGTGCCCAAATCAGAATAGAAGCAAATAAGATTATCGTACCCATTTTCTTTAAATATTGTCCGGCTTTTCCCCACATATGGATCGTGGTATTTCGCATCGTAGGCATCCGGTAAGGAGGCAATTCCATGACAAAAGGATCCGAAGATTTGGCGAACAGGGTCTTCTTCAACAAAAAAGAAGTTCCGATAGCCAGTAATATGCCGATCAGATATACAGACAATAGGATCAAGCCCTGATTCACCGGAAAGAAGGCAGATACCAACAGTATATATACCGGTAAACGGGCACTACAAGACATAAAAGGAGTAATCAGCATCGTCATAATCCGGTCCCTCCGGCTTTCCAAAGTGCGGGTAGCCATAATGGCCGGTACATTACATCCGAAACCGATCAACAAGGGAATAAAGGATTTTCCGTGAAGTCCTATCTTATGCATCATCCGGTCCATAATAAAGGCAGCCCTTGCCATATAGCCTGTATCCTCCATCAAAGAAATGAAAAAGAAAAGAATCAGAATATTGGGTAAGAAAACGATCACTCCCCCCACTCCGGCAATAACTCCATTCACCAACAAATCGTTCAAAGGCCCTTCAGGCATAATTCCGGCCACCCAACTTCCGAGGGCTTCTACTCCCGCCTCGATCCAGTCCATCGGATAACTTCCCAGCGAAAAGGTCGCCTGAAACATCAGCCACATAAAGAAAATCAGGAAAGGGAAGCCCAGCCATTGATGAGTCAGTAAGGCATCGATAGCAGTCGTCAGCTGACGTTTATCCTTTTCTCCCGACCGGAAGGTCTCTTGTAAAGCTCCCCGGATAAACCCATATTTCAGGTTCGTGATGATCGTCCGGGTATCTTCCTTATATTCTTTTTCCAGGCGCTGGATTTCTTTTTGTGCTACTTCGAGCATACAAGCATAATTGGGAACCGTTACCAGCTGTTCTTTCATAATCCGATCATCCTCGAGTAATTTGATAGCTACATACCGGGGAGCATATTCATCGGTAATATTTTTATTCGGGGCGATCTCCACTTTAATCCGGGCAATCGCCTCTTCGATTTCTGTCCCATAATTAATATGTACATGCCGGGACTCTTTGGCCTGGTCTTCGAACACTTCGATAATTTTATCCAACACGGCTTCGATTCCGATCCCTTTTGAAGCTGTCGTCGGCACAATCGGGATACCCAGTAGTTGTCCCAAATAGCCATAATCCAGGTGAGAACCTTCGTTGGTCAGTTCATCGAACATATTCAATGCCATCACCACCCGGATATTCATATCGATGAGCTGAGTAGTCAGGAACAGGTTCCGTTCCAGACAAGAAGCATCCACGACATTCAGCACTAAATCCGGATGATGCTTCGTAATAAATTCACGCACATAAATTTCTTCCGGAGTATATTCGGTAATAGAATAAGTCCCGGGCAAATCGATCAGATTGATCGTATAACCTTTATGGTGGCAAGTTCCTTGCTTGGCATCCACCGTCACTCCGCTATAATTCCCCACTCTTTCGCGCAATCCGGTAGCCCGGTTAAAGAAAGAAGTCTTCCCACAATTCGGATTCCCAACCAAAGCGATATTGATCGTCCGGGATTTCTCGGAAATTTCCCGGGCAATCTCATCTTCTGTAAACGTACCGTTATATCCTTCCTGATCTATCGAGGAAGTACAGACGACTTCAATCAAACGAGCCTCACTCCGTCTCAGAGAAATATGGCCATCCATCAATTTATATTCGATCGGATCGTGTAAAGGAGCATTTTTTATCACCGTCACTTTTTCTCCTTTTACGAATCCCATCTCCACGATCCGGTTTCGAAAACTCCCATGTCCATGCACCTTTACGATGACACATTCTTCTCCAGTCGGTATATCAGCAAGCTTCAAATAATTATTTTCCATACCACTCCAAATTATGTGGCAAAGATAATCAATCTGCTAATAAATCGACATACCTACAAATAGGTATTAAAATTCCGGAGCATATAAATACCCCGGAATAATCCCCATTTTCATTCCACTTCAATTCTCCCTCATATTGCAGGTTTTTCCCATTCTGATAAGCCAAAGATCCTTTCTTCAGCTCTTCTGTGTCATCAAAAGAAGTATCTTCCGGCGACAGAAAATCATCCGATTCATTTATCGTCTTTGTAATCCCGAAACGTCCCCGGATTTTTAAAGAAGTCAAAGGATTATATTCAGCACTAAAATTATTGGTTACTCCAAAAGAACGGTCAAGTGCCCGGCTATTCAGGTTGGCATTCCAAAGCGGATTCGGCGATTCAATCAGCTCCTCTTTATATTCCAGCCATTTTTCCACCCTTCCATCCGGCTTCTTTTCATAATAAGGATTTGCTTTCGCATATTCTGAAAAAGCAACCACCGGATCTCCGGAACTGGTATGATTAATAGTCAACTTATTACTGAATTGAAACTTATTTTTCCGGTACAGTAAATCCAGATTCCCGCTGAAAACTTTCGTTTCTTTTGGTGGGAATCCGCTAAAAGAAAAATGGACAGATGGCAATTGAGAATTGACAATTATTGGAAGTTCCGCTTCCATGAAAAAATAAAAAAGAAAAGAAAAAAGAGAGAAAGAATAAAGAAGATAATTATTGATTATCAGAAGAATAAAAAAAGAAACTATAGGTTTGGAGATACATTATCAATTGTCAAATGACAATTGTCAATTACCAAAGTACCCGCAGAACCCAGGGACTTTATAAACTTTATGGACTTTATAAACTTTCGACTGATTTAAACGAACGTTATTTATTTTTTCTAAACAGTTTTCCCAATACCTGCACTAAGCCATCCATGCCCTCGATGTGGTTGATCATCGAGATACTTCTAAAAGCACTCATATCCTCATCCATACCTAATTGAACCGGGTAAACCAATATACAATTGATCGAATTAAAATATTTATTGATATAATTCGGGACATATTCCATATGCCGGGAGTAAGAAGGACAATTCGGCCGACTCATCACCAATATCAGGGCATCGTTATCCTGTGTAGCAGTAGCCACTTCCTTAAAATTACTCCAATCTGTAAACTCTTTAAATTCAGCTAAAATCAGGTGTTTGGATTGTACCAAATGCAAAATATCCAGCACGGCGGGTGTACCGTAAAAAACAATTTTCGTTCCGACATTTTTGGCCAGGTTCCAAATACTGATCAACCAATACGGAAAACCGACCTCTTTCTCTGCATTTTCAGGAATAACGACGATATAACGTTTCACCGTCGACATCGGCTGCATAGGACGATAAGCCAAGGTAGTCGTAGCACATTTACTGAGCACCTCTTGTGTCAGTTTCCCCAGGAAAGTATCGGAAATATCCTTTTGGGTACGCAGGCCGATAACAATATCCGTGATCTTATGTTCTTTGGCCACATTTCTAATTCCGTTGACAATATTCAAGTCATAACGTAAAACGGTATCCACCCGGTGATCCATTCCGGCTCCAGTCTTAACAGCTTTCTCAAGCAGACGTTCTGAAATTTTTTCCGCTGCCGGATCAGTATTGTCCGACTTCACAATACTCACAGCAACCAGTTGTGCCTTATTACGCCGGGACTTTATAGCGGTTCCCAAGGTGATCAGCTCATCGACTGTCTCAGAATTACTCAAGGGAATCAATATCCTCTCCTCCTCGTCATCACTATCACCGATCCGGTCACCGCTCATTTCCGCCAAGGCTATATTCTGAGCAGAACGTTGGGTAATAAAAGAAGCGATCGTACAAGTAATCAGAATCATAACGATAGTTCCGTTCAGGACGTCTTCATTCAACAATCGAATCGGCTGCCCATCCGGTCCGGTACCCAAAATCACCTCATACCCGATCAATACGGCAGCCAGCGTAGCCGCAGCCTGGGCATTACTCAATCCGAAAATCAGACGTCCCTCATCGCGGGTCAGTTTAAAATTTTTCTCCGTTATCCAAGCTGCCATAAACTTGGATAGAGTGGCTATGACCGTCATCACGACAGCAACCCAAAGCGCAGTCCATCCGGCGGCAAAAGTGCGTACATCGACCAGCATTCCCACTCCGATCAGAAAGAAAGGAATAAAAATAGCATTCCCTACAAAATCGATCCGGTTCATCAAAGCTGAAGTATTCGGGATCAACCGGTTCAAAGCCAAACCGGCCAAAAATGCCCCGATAATAGCCTCCAACCCCGCTGCTTCCGCCAGAAAAGAGGCAAAAAATACCAAAGCCAACACAAAGATATATTGTCCTACGGAATCTTCATAACGCTTGAAAAACCAACGCCCCAGCATGGGAAATAAGATCACGACAATACTGATAAAAACCAGACTTGAAACCCCCAGTTTAATCCAAAACTGTTGATTTATTTCTCCGGTAGACATACCGACAATCACCGCCAGTACCAACAAAGCAAGAATACAAGTAATCACCGTTCCCCCGATAGCGATACTAACCGCCCGATTCTTGGTAATACCGTATTTACTGACAATAGGGTAAGTAATAAGCGTGTGGGAAGCATACATACTGGCCAACAAAATCGAAGTCGGCCAGGAAAAATCGAGCCAATATACACCGGTCAAAGTGCCTACGATCATGGGAATCAGAAAAGTATAAAGTCCGAAAGTCAGGGTTTTTCCATAATTCTTTTTCAGGTCGGCCATATCGATCTCTAAACCGGCGATGAACATGATATACAATAACCCCACGGTTCCAAAAAGCTCTATACTACTGTCTCTTTCCATAATGCCCACACCATTGGGGCCGATCACAGCACCTGCAATAATCAGACCGATCAAATCAGGAATCCTTAAACGCTGTAATAGAACAGGCGTCAGTAGAATAATAAACAGTATCAGAGAAAAAATCAACACCGGATTTTTCAGCGGCAAACTAAACACTTGTAAGAGCATAGGCAACGGTTTTATCAGCATGACAAATTTAATAAAAATGCAGTAATAAAAATCCCTTTCCTCCGCTTTGTTCTTGCGGTCTATAGTAGTTTTTTTTCGAAACTTTTAATAATTAGTAATACAGAAAGTTTATAATTTAGCGTTATTGTATCAATTTTCATTAAAATATTCACTTGAAATTTTTATGATTATGTGTGCTAAATTCTTTTACATCCTGATCGTACTGATGGCGGGACTATTTCCCTTCAAAATGCAAGCCTCAGAAACCAAACAAACTTTCATTCTTTACACTCCTTACACTAAAATCTCTGTTCCACCCGGAGAATCTATCAGTTACAGTATCGATGTCATCAACAATAGTGACGAAGTTAAAAATGCCACCCTTGCCTTAGCCGGTCTACCGAAGAGCTGGAGCTATGAAATGAAAGCCGGTGGCTGGACACTGGATGAGATCGCTGTACTCCCCGGTGAAAAAAAGAATTTTACCTTGAAAGTAGATGTACCTCTAAAAGTAAATAAAGGCACTTACCATTTCACGATCGGTGCAGACGGACTTGCCCGCCTGCCTCTTGCCATAACGGTCTCGAAACAAGGGACCTACCGGACAGAGTTTACTACTACTCAACCGAATATGCAAGGAAATTCAAAATCGACGTTCACTTTCAACGCCACATTGAAAAACCAAACTGCAGAACAACAATTATATGCTCTCATGGCAGAAGCCCCCAGAGGCTGGAATGTCATTTTCAAAGCCAACTATAAACAAGCCACTTCGGCACAGGTTGCCCCGAATGCCAGCGAAAATATTTCGGTCGACATCACAGCTCCTTCGAATGTCAAGGCCGGTACATACAAAATACCTGTCATCGCTACTACCGGCTCCACTTCTGCCCAACTCGAGTTTGAAGTGGTTATCACCGGATCGTACCGTATTGAATTAACCACCCCCCAAGGTCTCTTGAGTAAAGATATCACTGCAGGTGACACCCGGAAACTCGAACTAGTCGTCCTCAACACCGGTTCTGCCGAATTAAAGGACATCCAGTTGTCCGCTAACAAACCGATCGATTGGGAGGTCAGTTTCGAACCGTCCAAACTGGATCGTCTGGCTCCCGGAGATAAAGCGAATGTTACAGCTGTCCTCAAAGCTTCCCGTCAAGCTCTCCCCGGAGATTATGTGACTAAAATCACTGCTCGTGCACCGGAAGCCGATACAACCACCGATTTCAGAATATCTGTCAAAACCCCTATGATCACCGGCTGGATTGGTGTCGTTGTCATCCTGGCTGCTTTAGGTGCCGTTTACTATCTGTTTCGCAAATACGGAAGGAGGTAGGCTATGTGTGAAAGCATTATCGAATTGGTTCAGTTAACAAAGCGATACGGTCATTTCACAGCAGTCGACCGATTGGACCTAAAAATTCACAAAGGTGAAATCTTCGGGCTTTTAGGACCGAACGGAGCCGGTAAATCGACAACGATCCTGATGATGCTGGGCTTGACCGATCCGACTTCCGGCACTGTGCATGTTTGTGGTACCAACTCTACGACTTATCCGGTCGAGGTCAGAAAAAAGGTAGGCTATCTACCCGAAGATGTCGGTTTCTACGACGACATGACAGGGCCTGAAAACTTATTATATACCGCCCGGCTGAATAATATCCCGGAACAAGAAGCCCGGCAGCATGCAGCCCAGCTCCTCGAACGGGTAGGGCTTGGCAGGGAAATCGATAAAAAGACCGGTAAATACTCCCGGGGAATGCGCCAACGTCTGGGCTTGGCAGATGTACTCATCAAAAATCCGGAAGTGATTATTTTGGATGAACCCACCTCGGGGATCGATCCGGCAGGCGTACAGGAATTCATCAGTCTGATCCGGCAATTACGGGACGAAAGAGGACTGACCGTACTGTTCTCTTCCCATCACCTGGACCAGGTACAACAAATCTGTGACCGGGTGGGTTTATTCTCTCAAGGCCGGCTACTGGCTGATCTCTCACTCAACGATCTGCAACAGGAAGAACATGGATTAGAATACATTTATAACCAATATTTCGGAGGAGGACAAGGTCATGAATAAATATCACAGTCCCTTTTGGACAATTGTCCGCAAAGAAGTCGCCGATCACGTCAGAAGCTGGAGATTCCTTATCCTGATAGGTATTATCGCACTAACGTGTATGGGATCGCTCTATACCGCCCTAACCAACATCGGAGCAGCGATAAAACTCAATGATCCGGACGGTTCGTTTCTTTTTCTCAAGCTGTTCACGGTCAGCGACGGAACTTTACCTTCTTTCACGGTTTTCGTCAGTTTTCTCGGTCCGCTGTTAGGAATCGCTTTAGGCTTCGACGCCATCAATTCGGAGCAGAATAAAGGAACCTTAAGCCGTATTTTATCGCAGCCCATTCACCGGGATTATTTGATCAATGCCAAATTTGTAGGTGCTTTGATCGTCATCGGAGTCATGCTTTTCGTTCTGGGATTTCTGGTGATGGGCTTCGGGCTGATCAGCATAGGTATTCCTCCAACTGCAGAAGAATTTTTACGGGTCATCGTTTTTATCCTGATCAGTATCTGTTATGTGGCTTTCTGGCTGAATCTTTCGATCTTCTTTTCGATCAAATTCCGTCAGGCTGCAACTTCCGCCCTGGCTTGTGTCGCCATCTGGTTGTTCTTCAGTATTTTCTATAATATGATTATCAACCTGATCGGTAAAGCCATCAGTCCATCGGAAATGGCTACCACCTATCAAATGATCGGTTATCAACGGTTTATGCTCAATTTATTGCGCTTTGCTCCCAGTATGCTTTTCAACGAAGCCACAACCACTTTGTTGATGCCTTCTGTCCGTAGTCTGGGACCGTTGACGATGGAACAGGTACATGGGGCAATCCCTAGTCCTTTGCCTCTAGGCCAAAGCCTGCTGATCGTATGGCCTCAACTTACAGGCCTCATCGCAGCAACGGTCATCTGTTTCGCTTTGTCTTACGGTTCTTTTATGCGGAAAGAAATCCGGTCCAGATAAAAAAAAGAGCCTTACGGCTCTTTTTTAATCTTCATATCTGATAATCGTCTGCTCACGGTCGGGACCTACCGAGACAATCTTCACCGGTACTCCCAGCTCCTCTTCTAAAAAGCTGACATAAGCATTGAATTCTTCCGGAAATTCATCTTCCGAAGTCATTTGGGTCATATCTGTTTTCCATCCCGGTATTTCCACGTATACAGGTTCGACTCCGTCACAAATATCGAACGGAAATTCATCGGTCTCCCCTCCATTTATTTTATAAGCGACACAAGCTTTAATCGTATCGAAGCTGTCCAATACATCACTCTTCATCATGATCAACTGACTAACCCCATTGATCATCACAGCATATTTCAAAGCCACGAGATCGATCCAGCCACAACGGCGTTTCCGGCCGGTAACAGCTCCGAACTCGTGTCCCAAAGCACACAACTTCTCTCCGGTTTCGTCGAATAATTCTGTCGGGAAAGGACCGGCACCCACACGGGTACAATAGGCTTTGAAAATTCCGTAAACTTCACCGATATTTCCCGGAGCGACTCCCAAACCGGTACAAGCTCCGGCACAAATAGTATTCGACGAAGTCACAAAAGGATAAGAGCCGAAATCCACATCCAGCATCGTTCCTTGTGCCCCTTCGGCAAGTACGGATTTACCCTCTTCCAGCAAATTATTGATAACGTGCTCACTATCGATCAGCTGAAAACGCTTCAGGTAGGCAATCGCTTCGAACCATTCTTTTTCCAGTTCCGTGATATCGTATCGATAATTCAAGGCTTTCAGAATGGCTTCATGCTTTTTCTTAGCAGCCGCATACTTGTCTTCAAAATGATACAACACATCCCCTACTCTCAACCCATTACGGCTCACTTTATCCGTATAAGTCGGCCCGATCCCCTTACCGGTCGTTCCGATTTTCGCATCTCCTTTAGCAGCTTCATAAGCAGCATCCAGCACCCGGTGAGTAGGCAGGATCAGATGTGCTTTCTTGGATATACACAATTGTTTGGTCAGATCATGTCCACTGGCAGCTAAACTCTCAGCCTCCTGACGAAACAGAACCGGATCCAGTACAACTCCATTCCCGATAATATTCTTTTTCCCACCCTGAAATATCCCGGAAGGGATAGAACGCAATACATATTTTTGCCCTTCGAATTCTAAGGTATGTCCGGCATTCGGACCGCCCTGAAAACGGGTCACGACATCATATTTCGGTGTTAATACATCAACCACTTTTCCTTTCCCTTCATCTCCCCATTGCAATCCAAGTAAAACATCAACTTTCATCTGTATCTTTATTTATTCGTTTACAGTAATTCTTTCTCCAAAACCTCCCGTCGGATTTCGGGAAACACAAACGTGCAAAAGTAAACATTTTTTTCTATTGTAAACAGAAAAAACCGCTAAAATCACTCACTCTCCCGACAGGCCTTACACAATCCATAAATATACAAAAGGTGGTGATGCACAGAAAATTGGTATTTATCTTCAATATGTTCGACGACCTCGTTGATCCGGGAATCGG
Organism: Odoribacter sp. N54.MGS-14; assembly: GCF_000980295.1. Taxonomy (NCBI): domain Bacteria; kingdom Pseudomonadati; phylum Bacteroidota; class Bacteroidia; order Bacteroidales; family Odoribacteraceae; genus Odoribacter; species Odoribacter sp. N54.MGS-14. The sequence continues at coordinate 19,095 of NZ_LARL01000022.1, forward strand.
CAAACTCCTCCACTTTACCACATTTCTGACAAATCAGATGTTCGTGGTAACGGTTGTTAAAAGCTTTCTCAAACTGGGCGATATTATTCCCGAACTGATGTTTGATCACCAACTTACAATCCAAAAGCAACTCTATGGTATTGTATAAAGTAGCCCGACTCACCCGATAATTTTTATTCTTCATAAAAACATACAGGGATTCGATATCGAAATGTCCTGTATGCGAATAAATCTCATCCAGGATAGCATATCTTTCCGGAGTCTTCCGGTGTCCTTTTTGTTGCAAATAAGTTGTAAAAATCTCTTTTACAGTTTCTTTTATTTTCTCCATATTTGAACAACTTTCGTCAACCATCTTTTCCATCCTCATTCTTTTTTCTCTCTTCCTATCTATTTCTCACTCTAATCTTCACCTCTCTTTTTCTCTCCTCCTTCCATCTATCATCTCTTATCTTTCCTCATTCTCCACCCTCATCACGCTTTCTACCCCTTGTATCTGGGATATACGGGAAACTATATTATTCAAGTCGGCTGTATTATGTACATACAGATGAATGAATCCTTCAAAAATACCGTCCCGGGTATCGAAATGAATCATTCGCATATTCACCTTCCCTTCTTTTGCGATCAGGGCGGTGATATCGCTGACAATCCCCGGTTTATCGATTCCTGTCATTTTTATCACTGTCAGGAAAGACATCAATTTATGGCTCACCCATTTAATCGGGACAATCTTATCTCCAAAGCTGGCCATCAAGCGGATCGCTTCGGGACAAGAACGCTTGTGAACCGTAACCTTCGTACCTGCAATATTCATACCAACCACGTCGTCTCCCGGAATCGGATTACAGCAAGGAGCGATCACGAAATCCGAATTGACATCCAGCTGGACATCGTTGTCGTTCTTCTTTTTTTCCTCTCCGTCTTTCCCATTCCATAAAAACTGGAGTTTCCAGTATTTTATAAATTTATTTTCCGCTTTCTTCTTGAGCACTTTTTCAAGATCTCCTTCCGTAATGATATTTTTAGCGAGCTCGACATACAAATCGTCCTTATTGGTCAGGTTGTAATCGGTCAGTACTTTCTTCAATGGCTCGGAGGTAGGCGGTAAATCCAATTTTTTCACAACAGCCTCGAAGATCGTGATACCGGTCCGGATCTGTTCTTTCCTATACTTCTTAAAGGTGGCGTTGATATGCGTCCGGGCTTTCGCTGTCACCACAAAATCCAGCCACTCCCTTTGAGGTTTCTGTTTATCGCTCGTCAAAATCTCCACCTGGTCTCCACTCGTCAGTTTATGGCTCATCGGCACCAGCTTATGATTCACTTTCGCTCCGATACAGGTATTTCCGATTTCAGTATGGATATCATAAGCAAAATCAAGTGCCGTAGCTCCCTTAGGCAAGGTACGCATATATCCTTTAGGCGTAAATACCCGGATTTCCTTTGCGAATAAGTTCAGTTTAAATTCGTCGAGGAACTCCAGCGCACTGGCATCCGGCTGATCGAGAATCTCCTTAATTCCCGCCAGCCATTTATCCAACTCCGAACTTTCGCCTTCATTTTTATATTTCCAATGGGCAGCTAACCCTTTCTCTGCAATCTCATCCATACGTTCCGAACGGATCTGCACTTCGAACCATTGTCCTTCAGGTCCCATAACCGTCAAGTGCAAAGCTTCGTATCCATTGGCTTTAGGCACACTCACCCAGTCGCGAATCCGCTCGGGCTTGGGACTATAAATGTCTGTAATCAAAGAATAAATATTCCAGCACTGCCATTTTTCAGGCTGATCTGCTTTGGGTTTAAACACAATCCGTACGGCCAGCAGGTCGTAGATTTCATCGAAACTGATATTCCGTCTCTGCATTTTCAGCCAGACCGAATACACACTCTTCGTACGGGCGGTGATGGTATATTCGTAGTGGTTCTCGCTCAGACTTTTACGTATCGGCTTGATAAATTCTTCAAAGAGTGCCGAAAATTGTTTCTCGTAAGCTTCGATCTTTTTATCGATAACCTCATATTCTTCGGGATGTTCGTATTTCATACTGAGGTCTTCGAGCTCGGTTTTGATGGCATGTAATCCCATGCGGTGAGCCAAAGGGGCATAGATATACAGGGTCTCGCTCGCAATCTTCACTTGCTTATGCTCGGGCATAGAAGCCAGCGTACGCATATTGTGCAAACGGTCGGCAATCTTGATCAGGATCACCCGGACATCGTCGGCCAGCGTCAGGATCATCTTTCGGAAACTCTCGGCCTGCCGGCTGGTATCCGATCCCATGACCCCACTAATTTTGGTCAGGCCATCGACTATAGAAGCCACTTTCGGCCCGAATAAATTAGCGATATCTTCAACTGTATAATCGGTATCTTCCACCACATCATGCAACAAAGCAGAGATGACAGAAGTCGTCCCCAAACCGATCTCTTTCACAGCAATTTTAGCAACAGCCAAAGGATGAAGAATATAAGGTTCACCGGACCTTCTCTTCACACCTTTATGAGCTTCATTGGCAAATTCGAAAGCTTCTTTGATTTTTTGTCTGTTCTCTTTAGAAGTCTCTTTTCGTAACGATTTCAATAAATCTTCAAAAGCTTCTTTAATCTGTTCTTGTTCTGTCATAGATATTAGCTGCCTCCGACAACGATACTAATTGTTTTGCACGACATTTAATCTTCCAACCGATACCTTGTCAAAGATAGTGAAAGGCAAGAGCAAAAACAACAAACTTGTTTGATGATTTTACCGAGCCGCATCCTATCTTATCCAAAGATATAAAAAAATAATTGAGATACTGCTAAAAGATTTCAACTTAACACATAAAAATTCTTTGTGAACTAATTTCTTCCTTCAAAAATAAACCGGCCATCCGATCGAACAATTCTGTTTTTTCAGTGGTTAAATAACTTCGCCTGCTGTCCTTACCCAATCTCCGGTCGATCTCAGGATGCCGTTTCAAATAGTCGGCCAGACTCCCGGCAACGATTTGTCCCTGTCCGATAATTTTCACCCGTGAAGGAACAAAACGGGCGATCAGCGGCCGTAATAACGGATAATGTGTACATCCCAGGATAATCGTATCGATTTCAGGATCGGTACCCAACAGTTCCTGAATGTATTTCCGGACAAAATAGATCGCCCCTTCTCCATCCAGTTCGTTATTTTCAACTAACGGTACCCACATCGGACACGCCAGCTGGGTAATCCGGAACCTCTCTTCACCATATAATTTCCCGACTTCTATCGGATAAGATCCGGATGCTACGGTTCCCCGGGTAGCCAGAATCCCGACATGTCCGTTTTGCGAATAGGTATTCAGCGCTTCTACGCTGGGACGGATAACCCCCAATACCCGTTTTTCGGGATCCCATTGCGGTAAGTCCACTTGCTGTATAGTCCGCAACGCCTTTGCCGATGCCGTATTACAAGCCAGGATCACCAAGCGGCACCCCATTCCGAAAAGTTTATGAACAGCCTCCCGCGTATATTCGTAGACCACCTCAAAAGAACGGGCACCGTAAGGGGCCCTGGCATTATCCCCCAGATACACATAATTATACTCCGGTAATTTCCGGACAATTTCTTTTAAAATAGTCAGCCCTCCGTAGCCGGAATCAAATACGCCGATACTCTCTTTGTGTTGCTCCATATCCTTGAATCAGAAACGACAAAAGCCGCCTATCCCAGGCGGCTTTTTATCCTTTTACACTCCTTATTGCAATCCTAATTTTTTCTTTACCAACGGCAGGACATCCTGTGAATTTTCAGCGGCATACAGGATACCGGCATTCATGTCGAAGATATAAGTAAACCCATTTTCTTTACCTACTTCCTTGATCGCGTTCAATGCTTTTTCCATTACAGGCTGCATCAGATCATTTTGTGTTTTTTCCAGTTGAGCCATAGCCGTTTCCTGAAAACGTTGGATTCTTTGCTGCAATCCTTGCAATTCTTCTTCTGTTGTAGCCCGCATAGCCTCTGAATAAGTCTTCATTTTTTCAGAATATTCGGCTAATTTAGTCTGGAATTGTTCTCTCAAACTATTCAATTCTGTATTTACTTTTTTCTGTTCCTCTTCGAAAGTCTTTTGAGCGGCAGTCCATTCCGGCATAGCCTGAATCAACTTCTGAGTTTCAATGTGGCCCAGTTTTACCTGTGCAGAAACACTCATTGCAGCCAATGTCAAAGCTACAAGTACAAACACTTTAATGGTATTTTTCATCATTTTTCTGGTTTATAAATATTATCATTAAATTATCTAACTCTTCCGGATCTGTTTCATTCAGACGACCGGTTTATTCTTCTTTCTTTTTGACGCTATACCCCAATTTCCGCAATACGACATTGCTTTTATCGAGTTTCGGGTCGAAATAGACAACTGAATTATCGGCGGCAACATCGATAATCATACCAAAATTTCCTTCTTTAGCGACATCTTTAATGACCGCTAAAACTTCGTCCTGCAAAGGTTTCACCAGTTCTTCGCGCTTTGCGAACAGATAACCGTCGGTGCCGAAATATTGTTGCTGCAACAAACGGGCTTTATTCTCTTTCGCTGCAATTTCTTTCTCCCGGTCTTCGCGCATCGAAGGAGTCAGAAACACTTTATCGGCATTATATCTGGATTGCATTTCTGCTATTTCCGCGTATACCGCATCGATATCGGCCTGCAACTTCTGCGAATAATCGTCCAGTTCCTGCTGGGCTTTTGCATAATCGGGGATACAGCTGAAAATATATTCCATATTCACGAAAGCATAGCGTGTTCCGCTTTGCGCCTGTGCAGTACTCCATATGCAAGACAAAAATAATAAAATAAATCCGTTTTTCAATTTAAAATGTCCTATCATAAATCGTAAACCGCAAATCCATTTTAGAATTCCTGTCCTAATACGAAGTGGATCTGTGAACCGGCAGCTCCCGGACGTCCCGGTACAGAGTCGAATCCATACCCCCAGTCGATACCTAACAACCCGAACATCGGCAGGAATACACGCAGACCGACACCGGCAGACCGATACAGGTTGAACGGTTCGAAATCTTTCAGTTCATACCATGAGTTACCGGCTTCCATAAACGCCAGCGCATAGATCGTCGCCGACTGTGCCAGCGAAATCGGATAACGCAACTCCATGGTCAGCTTGGAATACAAGCTGGCATCGGAAGCATTCGGAGCGATAAAGCTAGAGCCTGCATTTGTCAGAGAACCGTTTTCATATCCTCTCAAACCGATATATTCACGTCCGTAAAGGCTATATCCCGACATACCGTCACCCCCCATTTCGAATCCTTCGAACGGCGAACGCTTGTTTTTGTCGAAGTGACCGAGGTAACCGTACTGTACCCCTGTATACAACACAAATTTTTTATTTTTATCCAGAGGCATAAATACTTTTCCCTGAAATTTCCATTTGTGGAACTCGATCCAACGGTATTTATCTTTATCTTTAATATTCGGACTGGCATAATTCTTATCGGTAAACCAGGAATAAGGCGGCGTAAACGTCAATCCGAGAGTAAAGTCGGAACCTTCACGGGTATACAACGGATTATCGATAGAGCTTCTTCTCAATTGTACTGCAAAAGACAGGTTGTTCGAATTTCCTTCGGAAAAAATATAATAAGGCCAGTTTTTCAAGGTATACCGCTGATAGGAAGCCTCGGTATATAAGGTAAAGAAATCATCCGGCCAGGTAATCCGTCGTCCCAATCCGGCACTCAACCCGAAAGTGGTCATCAACTGATCGGTATCATACATGTCTTTGGCACTATTTCCGGCATAATAGGAGTTATAATAACTACGGCTATAACCGGTCTGACGGGAATAATAAGCCGACACACTCAATGAATTCGGTTTTTTACCTCCCAGCCAGGGCTCCCGGAAAGAAACACTGAAAGAGGTATAATATTTTCCATTGGTCTGTGCTTTCAAACTCAAAGTCTGGCCATCACCCTGAGGCAAAGGACGATATGACTCCCAATTAAAAATATTCCTCATAGAGAAATTGGTGAAAGTCAATCCGACAGAACCGATAATCATACCGGCCCCCCAACCTCCGGAGATCTCGATCTTATCATTTGCTTTTTCCTCTACTTTGTATTCCAAATCTACCGTTCCGGCTTCCTGGTTCGGTAGTGGAGTCGGACTGATTTTTTCGGGATCGAAATGTCCCAGATTGGCTAATTCCCGTACACTCCGAATAACATCTTCCCGGCTGAACAATTCTCCCGGATAAGTATACAATTCACGACGGATTACATGCTCGTGAGTACGATCGTTTCCTTTGATAATTACCCGATCGATCGTCGCCTGTGGTCCTTCCACCATACGAATCTCGACATTGATCGAGTCGTTCCCCACAACAGTCTCTACCGGCATCGCCCGGAAAAACAGGTAACCGTTGTTCAGATAGAAGTAATTGGCTACAGCATCTTCATCCGAATTCAAACGTTTATCGAAATAGCTCTTATTATAGACATCACCTTTCTTAATATTCAACAATCGGGATAATTTATCGGCATCGACCACCGTATTTCCAACCCATGTAATATCATTATAATAGTACTTGTTTCCTTCTTCGACGTCGATATAGATTTTCACCCGTTTCGGACTTTCCTGTACAACGCTGTCGGCGATAATAGCGGCATCCCGGTAACCGAGTTCGTTATATTTATCGAGCAGGTTATATTTATCGTCTTCATAACTCTCCTGAATATATTTTGCCGATTTAAAGAAATTCCTCAACGACTTTTCTTTGGTTTTCTTCATCGCTCCCTTCAGCTTGCTGTCACGCACTTTTTCGTTTCCGGTGATAATCACATCGCTGATCTTGATTTTATTCTTCCGTTCGACCGTCGCATCCAAATACACAAAATTCGGTCTTTCAGGGTCATCCCGCTGTAAAACCTTCACAGAGATATTGTAGTATCCTTTTTCTTTAAAATATTTTTCGATGATGCGCTGTACACCGGCGATCATATTATCGGTAACCTGGCTTCCGGGCAATTGATTGATCTTCTCTTTAATTTTACTTTCTTCCGATTTTTTGAGTCCGATATAGTTAATCGCAGACAAACGGTGACGTTCTGCCAGATTAATAATCAGGAATACTTTCTGTCCTTCTACCCGGTCGACAGAGATCGTCACATCGGAAAACAATCCCTGGCCATACAAACGGCGTATCGCTTTCGTTATCGCATCCCCCGGTATTTTCACCTCGGATCCCACCCGGAGGCCGGTAGCCAAAATCAATGTTTCAGGATCGTACTGCTCACCAATACCGGTGACCTCGATACCGGCAATTTCGTATGTTTTAGGGCTCGAATAATAAATATCAGGCTGAGATAAAGTATCAGCCGACTGCGCCATAACACGACAAAAGCAGAAAAAAATTATTGAAAGACAAAGAATTACTTTTCTAACCATATATATTCTTTTAGCTATCCAAGACAGCGTTACCAGTTACTTTTCAGTTACGTTTATCCCCTCTCCCTTTTCACCCTTCACTTTTATCTGTTCTCCGGTCATTCCAAAACGTCTCTCCCGTTGCTGAAAATTACGGATTGCCAAATATAAATCATCTTTTTCAAAATCAGGCCAAAATTTGTCGATAAAATAAAACTCCGTATAGGCACATTGCCATAACAGGAAATTACTCAACCGGCATTCTCCGCTTGTACGAATCAATAAATCAGGATCAGGCATCCCTGCAGTAGTCAGATAACGGGCAAACAATTCGTCCGTAACCTCCTCTGTATCCGCCACTCTCCCGGTCTTATAATCGGCTATCAACCTCCGGGCAGCTTCGACAATTTCCCAACGGGCTCCATAACTTAAAGCCAGCACCAAGGTCACTCCTGTATTTGCAGCCGTCCTGTGAATCAGCCCTTCCAACTTATGCCATACCTCTTCCGGCAAATCACCGGTATTCCCGATCACTTTCACCCGCACTTTCTGCCGCATCAATTCGGACGTTTCGCGGATAATCGCATCGGTCATCAACCCCATCAGCGCATCAACTTCGGCCCTAGGACGATTCCAGTTTTCTATAGAAAAGGTATATAAAGTAAGGTATTTCAAACCGATTTCCCCACTAGCTTCTACAACCGACTTCACCGTATCCACCCCCTGTTTGTGTCCATATACCCGGTCTAAGCCTCTTTGTTCCGCCCAGCGTCCGTTGCCGTCCATGATAATCGCGATATGTTCCGGCAAGCCCGCTGCTATAATTTCTTCTTTAATATCTTGCATTATTATTCTGTTTTTCACTCAAAAGTGACATTCTGGGTTCAATGGAAAACGATAAGATACCGTAATTCCTCCCACAAAAAACCAATCTTTATTATATATAAAATTAGTCTCTCCCGTCCCCCGGAGATCGTACACCTGATCTATTTTATCGGTAAACAATTTCCGGGTACTCCATTCGCCCCCACATGACCATTGTCGGTAAAGATTAAACTTTACTCCGATGCCCCAAGGGATAGAAACACTACTCTCATCGCCGGCTCCGAGATATCCCACTCCGGTAAAAAGATACGGAGACCAGCAGGAGAATTCTTTCACTTTCTGCACCCAAAACTGCGGAAATCAAATTCGATCCATGCAGCAACATCCTTCACCGTACAATGAAATCCAGCCGGATATACCGTCTCCCCGTTGGACAGCAAGGATCTCTCCCGGATATCTATTTTCGAAAAACCTGCATTCAGCCGTAAAGCAAAACGATTGTTCAGATTATAACGGCAAAAACCTCCGAGATAACGCTGACTCCGATCAAAGTGCCGATTGGGATTATATTCGCCCATATAATACCCCATTCCTCCTAAAATTCCTAACTCTCCCTCAGGTTGACAAAAACCGTCCAAAGATAACAACAAAAGAGGGAAAAATAAGCTTATAAAGGTAAAAAATCGGGTAACAAATGCAAAGAAACAATAACATAGCTGGAATCGTTTCGGCAACTCCCTCTGTTCTATCCTATCGTATAGCACCTTTTTACCCACTTCCATTTCCGATTTTTCACTCTAGTCTTTCATTCCGTTGCGTCTGTCTTCCCCCCACATCAGCTTATTCCTCAAGGTATCGTAATAATTATGCCGGGGTAGTTTCACCACATTGATTTTTTGGCTTCCGGTACAAATTTTCAATTCCTGTCCGTCCGTCATCTTCCGGATCCGGGAGTCCATGCACAACACATATTCGCCGGAACGCCCTTCCACTTTCAGCCTCACTTCAGCCGTATTCGGTACCACCAACGGACGAATCGTCAAATTATGCGGACAGATCGGAGTCAGAATAATATTCCGGCATTCGGGACTCACAATCGGTCCTCCACCACTCAGGGAATAAGCCGTAGACCCCGTCGGAGTAGCCACCACCAATCCGTCAGCCCAATAGGTCGTAAGATAATTCTCTCCGATATAGGCATGTATCTTCAATAAAGAAGAAGTAGCAGCTTTCAAAACTCCCACTTCATTCAGGGCATAATCGAAATCCGCTATCCGTTGTCCTTCCACTTCAAGCTGCAACATATCCCGCTGTTCCACCTCATACTTCCCGGCAGCGATAAAATCGACAGCATCTTCTATCTCCTCCACGGGTACATTCGCTAAAAACCCCAAATGTCCACTATTTACCCCCAATACAGGTACCCCACTATCTTTCACATAAATCACCGAATCCAGAAAAGTACCGTCCCCACCGACGCTCAGCAGCAATTCAACCTCCTCTTTTATCAAGGTACATCTGCCGAAACAATTCAAAAATTTCGGTTCGTAACCGTAGTTTCCACTCAACAGCGCAGCGAATTTTTCTTCACACACCATCCCCACTCCTTTCCTCTCCAGTCCTTCGACCAGACGTTTCAGGTAAGGAAAAAATTCCGGTTCTATACTTCTGCCATAAATCGCTACGGTCATAAATCGATCCTCCTTCATTCAACAGACAAAGATAGAAAAAAGTTGCTGAGTTACTAAGTTGCTGAGTTACTAAGTTGCTGAGTTGCTAACTTTTTAAACTCAGTAACTCTATAACTCAGTAACTCTATAACTCAGTAACTCTATAACTCAGTAACTCTATAACTCAGCAACTCTATAACTCTAAATACTTCATCAATAATCCATAGCGTTCCCTCAGACTATCCTGTTCTTCCTCGCCTGTGACAAAACTATTCTTAACGGTATATCCGTACCGGATAAAAGTATCCAGGATCGGATCTACATTCAGTGTATTTATCTTCAAGGTAATCTGCAGTTGCTGGGAATCGCGGTTTCCCGACACGTAACAACTCAATACCCGGGCTTCGTTATATTCTACAATCTGTGCAACTTCGGCCAATGAATAATCGATCCGGTTGACTTCGAGCACCAGAATACCTCCCGGCTGGTCTACACATAGCAAAGTGTCCAAATGCCGGAGGATATCGGTCAAAGTAATCGAACCGACAAAATTATTTTTCCGGTCGAGTACGGGTACCACCGACAACAAACTTCCGGCCGCCAGACAGATAACATCATAAATATGATAATTTTCATAAACAAAGGTACCTTCCACCGGAATCTGCAACACATCCAGCCGATCGTTCAGGTCGCCGTGGGCATAGATCATCTCATCATCTACAAGTCCCAGATACATTTTTCCCTGCTCCATAGGCAGATGGGACACCCGGAAAAGTTCCATCCAGTTGAGCGCCTGCAAGCAGGTATCTTCGGGTTTGAGCACCGGCACAACATTCGATATCAATTCTGATGCAATCATAGTTTATTTACAACGATGTGACAACAGACAAAGTTACAAATGTTTTTAAGCTGTCAAAAATTCAGGATCTTTTTCAGTTCTTCCGTATTTTTTTAAGAACGACATAGACATCCACATCGGTTATTCCTTCGAACTCAGCAGGGTCGAACACCTCGTCGGCCGACATCAGTACTATGGTATATCCCACTGCCCGGCCGAACTTTCCTGTGTTCGGGTTTTATCCCCAAAATATGACAAACAACGAACTAATTTCAGAATAAAATGGCATCGTATCGATTTTTATCGGCCGATTATAAAAAAAATTACATTTATCGCATATCTTTGTGACTGATAATTTTAAACGAATAAAATGACATGTTACCCAAATTTCTTATTGCGGACAACTCACAAGAAGCACTTGATTTAGTCTACGTTGTTCATACCGAAAAACCACGTTGTATCATTCAATGTGATCTGGACGGATTTTACAGTAATCAAAAAATTTACTGGATCGACGAAGAACCACTGTCTCAAGATGATATCGATTCCCTGATGGAAGAAGCTGAGGATTTCTATGAAACCGAACTGGACAATCAGGAAGAGGTATATGACGAAGAGGAAGATAATTAATCCGACTTACAACTTTGTAAGCTTTAATCACTAAATTATGGACTACACGAAAGAAGATCTGAAAGTTTTCAAACACAGAGATATTAAACCGGAACAGATAGACCGGCAATTAGCCAATTTCGAAAAAGGATTCGACTATGTCGATTTGTCCGAACCAGCCACCATCGGTAATGGAATTATCCGGATCGAGGCTGAAGATGAAGAACGTTTGAACGCAAATTTCGATAAAGCACGTCAGGAATGTGAACTGCTGAAAATGGTCCCGGCTTCCGGATCGGCCACCCGGATGTTCAAAGATCTGTTTACTTTTATGGATACCTATACAGGTACAGAAGAAGAATTCCTGGAATTCGTGCAGGATAAAGGGGCGGGTACAATGCACGATTTCTTTTTGAAACTGGACGAACTTCCTTTCTATAACCGTTTGTCTGCCGCTCTGTGGAATGATGGAAAAGACATCGACAAGATGATCGCCAAACGGCAATTTAACGAAATCCTTAGCTATATCCTTACCGACAAAGGCCTGAACTATGGGAATACCCCCAAAGGATTGGTCGATTTTCATATTTACCGGGATTTTGTCAGAACGGCTTTCGACGAACATATCGTTGAAGGAGGAATGTATTGCAACAATGGAAAAATAGCCCGCTTGCATTTCACCGTTTCGGAAGAGTATATAAATCTCTTTAAAGAACGGTTGAAGAAGGTGACCAAAGTATTCGAGAAGATGTTCAACATCAAATACGAAGTAACCTTTTCGATTCAGAAACCTTCCACCGATACGGTCAGCCTCACCGACAAGGGCGAGTTACTGAGAGACAGCGAAGGGAAGCTGGTATTCCGTCCCGGAGGACACGGTGCCCTGATCTATAACCTGAATGAATTGAAAGCCGATATTATTTTCATCAAAAATATCGATAACGTTATCCCCGACCGGGCCAAGGGAGATACGATCAAATATAAAAGACTGCTGGCCGGTACACTGGTGGAATTACAAGAAAAGATTTTCAGCTACCTGAGTATGCTGGATAAAAAACCGACAGAAGAACAACTCCGGGAGATTGAAGCCTTTATGGGACAAATCGGTTATAAAGAAGCGGAAGGCAAGACTTATAAAGACCAGAAAGAGCGCATCAAACATCTGCATCAATTGCTGGATCGTCCGATCCGGGTATGTGGGATGGTAAAAAATGAAGGTGAACCGGGCGGAGGACCGTTCTGGGTGAAAATGAAAGACGGCAGTTCACGCCTGATGATCGTCGAATCGGCTCAGATCAATCTGAAAGATAAAGAACAAAAAAAAGTGTTCGATCATTCTACTCATTTCAATCCGGTCGATCTGGTATGCGGTGTAAAAAACTATAAAGGCAAGAAGTTCGATCTCGAAAAATTCATTGCCCCCGAACAAGGTTTTATTACCCACAAATCATATAAAGGGAAAGAAATTAAAGTACAGGAACTCCCGGGGCTTTGGAATGGAGCTATGGCGAACTGGATTACGGTATTCGTCGAGGTTCCCCTGACAACTTTCACCCCGGTGAAGACTGTTTTTGATCTATTCCGTTTTGAGCATAGAAACGTATTGAAAAAATAAATCCCGCTTGGGATTTATTTTTTTATAAAATTCGAAAAGTGAACAGAAAAATATGGAAAAACAAAAGAATTATTTATTGTTGGTACTGAAAGGCTGTGCCATGGGTGCAGCAGATGTGGTTCCGGGTGTTTCCGGCGGTACGATCGCCTTCATTACGGGGATTTATGAAGAATTGATCGATTCGATCAAAAGTATAGACCTCCAAGCTTTAAAATTGTTGCTCAGCCTGAAGTTTGCAGACTTTTGGAAAAAGATCAACGGGTCATTCCTACTCGGAGTGGTCGGTGGTATCGCCATCTCTATCTTCTCTCTGGCCAAACTCATGACCTGGTTACTGGAACATCATCCCATCTATATCTGGTCGTTTTTCTTCGGTTTGATCGTCGCTTCGTCGGTACTGGTAGCCAAAGAAATCAAACACTGGCATATCGGTACGGTGATCTCACTGATTGCAGGAGGCTGTATCGCCTATGTCATTACCGTGATGTCGCCGGCCGAGACTCCCAATACGTGGTGGTTTATCATTTTATCCGGCGCCATAGCCATTTGTGCCATGATTTTACCGGGCATATCCGGGGCATTCATTTTACTACTGATGGGGAAATACTCCTATATCCTCGGAGCTGTCAGCAGCCTGAACATCGGGGTGATGTTGTTATTCATCGTCGGAGCGGTTGCCGGTATCATCAGTTTTTCCCATTTGTTATCCTGGCTTCTAAAAAAACATCATACAGCGACTGTCGCTACCCTAACGGGATTCATGGTAGGATCTCTGAATAAAGTATGGCCCTGGAAAGAAACTCTGGAAACCTATACCGACTCACACGGAGTGGTAAGACCTTTGGTGGAAGCGAATGTATCTCCGCATTATTTTCAGGAACTGACGCAATCCGATCCGCTCTTAGTGGAAGCGATCGTGATGTGTATCGTGGGTTTTGTGCTTATTTATGGCATAGAGTTCATCGGAAAGAAAATGCAAAAGCAACAGTAATCATGCAAATATACGGAATCATCGGATACCCTTTGGGGCATTCCTGCTCGCCCCGCTATTTTAACGAGAAATTCCAAAAAGAAAATATCGCTGCTGAATATCGGAGCTTCGAAATGCCCGACATCCGGCAGCTTTCAACACTATTACAACAAACGCCCGACCTTTGTGGTTTTAATGTCACGATCCCTCACAAACAAAATATCCTTCCCTTTTTGGACGAGATCAGTGAAGAAGCCCGGGTTATCGGTGCCGTCAATTGCGTCAAGGTGAGCCATCCGAACGGGCACCCCTATCTGGTGGGATATAATACGGATATGTATGGTTTTCGGAAAGCTTTGCTGGAATTTATTCCCGCAGCTATTTCCAAAGCACTGATTCTGGGGAATGGCGGAGCTGCCAAAGCCGTGCGTTACGCCCTGCACTCTCTGAATATGGAAGTATCGACCGTATCCCGTACTCCCCGCCAGGCAGACGAGATCGGCTATGCAGCGTTACCGGACTTAATAACCGGCTATCCGCTGATCGTAAATACTACCCCTTTGGGCACCTGGCCCGATACATCGGAGTTTCCTCCCCTTCCCTACGAGCTCCTCACTGCCGGACATTATCTTTTCGACCTGGTCTATAATCCCGAAACAACCACTTTCATGCAAAAGGGAAAAGCAGCCGGAGCTCATGCCTGCAACGGTTATGCGATGTGGCTGGGACAGGCGGAAAAAAATTGGGAGATATGGAAAAAAAAGTAAAAAGGCTAACAACCAGAGGGTAAAGGCTAAAAGTAAAAAAATACCTGAAAAATACGTTGGAGCTTTCTTTTTTTAAAGAATATTTCTATCTTCGCAAACGTTTTACATGATATGCGTTTAGCGATATGTACCGTCCTTTTGAATATTATTTCGTTTTAGCTTATATCATGGGTACCTTGAAATTCCACTGGGGACTCTGATTCCGGGGCAGTTATTGCCTTCACTTTCGAATTATTCAACATTTTATTTCCGAGACGTCTCCGACGTTTGTGTTATTGTAATATCATATAATCTATAAAATCAGACAAAATTATGCAAAAACAGCTATTATTAGGTGTCGAAGCAATAGCTCAGGGAGCCATTGACAGCGGAATTTCAGGCGTATATGCCTATCCCGGTACTCCTTCGACAGAAATCACCGAATATATTCAGAATTCTAAAGAGGCTATCGCCCGTAATGTACACCGGGCATGGGCAGCCAACGAAAAGACGGCCATGGAATCGGCTTTAGGCATGTCTTACGCCGGCAAAAGAGCCTTGGTATGTATGAAACACGTCGGTATGAATGTGGCAGCCGACTGCTTCATGAATGCAGCTATTACCGGAGCTAACGGTGGACTGGTAGTTACCGCAGCCGACGATCCTTCGATGCATTCCTCTCAAAATGAGCAGGATTCCCGGGTATATGGTAAATTTGCCTTTGTACCGGTACTCGAACCTTCGAACCAGCAAGAAGCTTACGAAATGACCCGTTACGGTTTCGCTCTCTCCGAAACGGTAGGTTCTCCCGTATTGATGCGGATTACCACCCGTCTGGCCCACTCCCGTGCCGGAGTCGAAACGCACGATAGTCTGCCGGAAAATCATTTGCACTTGCCGGAGGATAAACGCCAGTTCGTACTGCTCCCGGCTATCGCCCGTAAACGCTATAAACTCTTACTTGAGAAACAAGCGGATTTTGTAAAAGCATCCGAACAATCTCCCTTCAATCAATATATCGACGGTAGTGATAAATCACTCGGAATCATCGCTTGCGGAATTACCTACAATTATCTGTTGGAAAATTTTGACGGTGGCTGTATCTATCCGGTAGTAAAAGTCAGCCAATATCCGTTACCCCGTAAAATGATCAAACGTCTATTGCGCGAGTGTAAACAGATTCTGGTACTCGAAGAAGGTTATCCCGTTGTAGAAGAAATGCTGAAAGGGTACCCCGGCAAAGACAACATCATGGGACGCCTGGACGGCACCCTGCCCCGGGATGGCGAATTAAATCCGGACTTAGTAGGCAAAGCCCTTTGTTTCAATACCAAAGAAGGAGCCCCTGTACCTGAGATCGTCGCTCCCCGTCCACCTGCACTCTGTACGGGTTGCAGCCATCGCGATGTCTATAAAGCCCTCAACGAAGTCATCGCGACCTATGGCGAAGGACGGGTATTTTCAGATATCGGCTGTTATACTTTAGGTGCACTTCCTCCTTTCCAGTCCATCAACTCTTGTGTCGACATGGGAGCTTCTATCACGATGGCCAAAGGAGCCTGTGACGCCGGATTATTCCCAACGGTAGCGGTTATCGGCGACTCGACTTTCACCCATTCCGGTATGACCGGTTTATTGGATGCTGTCAACGAAAAAACGCCGATCACAGTAATCATCTCCGACAACGAATCGATTTCTATGACCGGAGGTCAGGAATCCTCGGCCCTGGGAAAAATAGAATCGATCTGTCAGGGTATCGGAGTAGAACCCGAACACATCCGGGTATTGCTGCCGGTACCCAAGAACCATGAGGAACTGTGCCGAATTATCCGGGAAGAACTGGAATACAAAGGAGTATCGGTCATCATCCCCCGGAGAGTATGCATCCAGAAAGCAGCCAGGGACAATAAGAAAAAATAGAATAAGTAATAAGCTACAGGCTAAAGGCTAAAAAGTTAAAGGTAAAAAATTATGAAAACAGATATTATATTAGCAGGCGTAGGAGGGCAGGGTATTTTGTCTATCGCAGCGGCTTTGGGCTCGGCTGCACTGACTAACAATCTATACATGAAACAAGCCGAGACTCACGGTATGAGCCAGCGAGGCGGTGATGTACAATCTTTCATGCGTATTTCAGACCGCCCGATCTATTCGGACCTGATCGCCAAAGGACGTGCCGACATCATCTTATCCGTAGAGCCGATGGAAGCTCTTCGTTACCTCCCCTATCTACGGGAAGGCGGATTTGTGGTGACCAACTCCACACCTTTTATCAATATCCCCAACTACCCCGAAGTAGAAAAAGTGATGAGTACACTCAAAAGCCTTCCCCATCAGGTGATTATAGATGCTGATACCATTGCTAAAGAATCTGCCGGTAACGTCAGAGCCAGCAATTTCGTCATGTTGGGAGCAGCTTCTCCCTTCATCGAAATTCCGTTCGAATACCTGGAAGAAGGCATCCGTGCCATCTTCAGCCGCAAAGGCGCTGAAATCGTAGAGATGAACCTCAAAGCCCTACGTGCGGGCCGCGAATTCGCTCAGAATTACAAGTAACGGACGAAACGGTAAAAGCGGCTAAAACGGGAACAACGGCAAAAATGCCTCCTTCCTCCCTACCGCTTTTACCGTTCCCTTTTTCTTTTCCACAGCTTCCACCGTTTCATCCCTTCACTTCCTACTTTTTTCACTTTTTACCTTTTACTTTTCACCTTTTACCTTTATTGTATTATCTTTGCTCACCAAATAGTTACAAGTTTCCGGTACTGCCGGAAGTGATCGGAATCGCTTCAAAGTGTTTGGAAAACCTGTACTAAACGGTGTAATTCAGCAAATATTAATCTTAAAATCCTTTCGACTTTTTCAATCGTTTGAAGGGATGATAACTTAAATAATGTAACATGAAAGGACTGAAAATTGTTGTTCTTGCGAAGCAGGTTCCCGATACCAGAAATGTGGGAAAAGATGCTATGAAAGCGGATGGAACTGTAAACAGAGCAGCCTTACCTGCTATTTTTAACCCTGAAGATTTAAATGCCCTGGAACAGGCATTACGGATAAAAGATAAAATTGAAGGGACTACAGTGCACATTCTGACGATGGGCCCCGGCCGTGCTGCAGAAATCATACGTGAAGCCATGTACAGAGGCGCAGATGGCGGATATTTGTTATCCGACCGTGCTTTTGCCGGTTCCGATACCCTGGCCACTTCTTATGCGTTAGCTTGTGCGCTCCGGAACTTGCAGACCGACCTGCTGATCTGCGGCCGTCAGGCTATCGACGGAGATACGGCCCAAGTGGGGCCTCAGGTAGCTGAAAAACTGGGGCTGCCACAAGTCACTTATGCAGAAGATATTCTGGATATTACAGCCGGCAAGATCACGATCAAACGTCGTCTCGAAAGAGGTATAGAAGTGGTAGAATGTCCGGTGCCCTGCGTCGTGACCGTTAACGGTTCTGCTGCCCCCTGCCGCCCCCGTAACGCACGCTATGTAATGAAATATAAATACGCCCGGGCTACTCAGGAAATGCAGGATGCCGATGAAGATTACCTCAACCTGCTCCAGGAACGTCCTTACCTGAAAATTACCGAATGGAGTGTCAACGACATCACTTGCGAAGCCCAGGAACTGGGATTGAGCGGTTCTCCGACGAAAGTGAAAAACATTGAAAGCGTCGTATTTCAGGCCAAAGAAGCCAAAGTACTCGAGCCTAGCGACACAGCCATCGATGAAATGATGAAAGAACTGATCGTTAACCATACCGTGGGGTAAGGTAAAAAGTAAAAGGTAAAAAAGTAAAAAGTAAAAGGCGAAAGGCTATAAGCTATAAGCTATAAAAGCTAAATATTTATGAACAGTGTATTTGTATATTGCGAAATAGAAGAGGGTATTATTGCAGATGTAAGCCTCGAGCTACTGACCAAAGGACGTACCCTTGCCACTGAATTAGGCGTAAAACTCGAAGCTATTGTATTGGGTAGCGACCTTAAAGGAGTTGAAAAACAAGTCTTCCCTTATGGAGTAGACGTACTTTGGCTGGGCGATGACAAACGTCTGGCTCCTTACACCACTCTCCCTCATACCTCCATTTTAGTCAACCTGTTTAAACAGGAAAAACCTCAGATCGCTTTTATGGGAGCTTCCAGTATCGGCCGTGACCTGGGTCCCCGGGTATCTTCGGCCCTGCACAGCGGTCTGACAGCTGACTGTACCAGTCTGGAAATCGGAGATTATGAAGACAAGAAAAACAATAAAATATATCACAACCTGTTATACCAAATCCGCCCGGCTTTCGGCGGAAATATCGTTGCTACGATCGTAAATCCGGATTGCCGTCCTCAGATGGCTACCGTCCGCGAAGGAGTGATGAAAAAAGAAATCTTCAATGCGAACCACCAGGGAGAAATCAAAATGATCGATGTGAATCAGTTCACCACTCCGGAAGATTTTGTTATCCATGTGATCGAACGTCACATGGAAAAATCAAAAGTGAACCTGAAAGCAGCTCCGATCATTGTTGCCGGAGGCTATGGTGTCGGTTCGAAAGAAAACTTCCAGTTACTGCATGAACTGGCTACCGTTCTAGGCGGAGAAGTCGGAGCTTCGCGTGCTGCCGTCGATGCCGGTTTTTGCGAACACGAGCGTCAGATCGGCCAAACCGGTACCACCGTACGTCCTAAACTGTACATCGCTTGCGGTATTTCAGGCCAGATCCAGCATACTGCAGGAATGGAAGAGTCTGCCATGGTGATTGCGATCAATACCGATAGCAACGCCCCGATCAATAAATTTGCTGATTATGTCATCACCGGCGACCTGAATGTCGTTATCCCGAAGATGATCCAGTATTACAAGAAAAACAGCAAATAAAACTTAAAATCAAAACATTATGGCTAATTTTTATACAGATAATGAAGATATAAAATTCCACCTCGGCCACCCGTTGATGGAAAAGATCGTTGCCCTGAAAGAGCGCAATTACACGGAAGCCCAGCAATATGACAACGCACCGCGCGACTTCGAAGATGCTTTCGACAACTATGATAAAGTATTGGAAATTGTCGGAGAAATTTGCGGGGATGTCGTAGCTGTGAATGCCGAATCGGTAGATGCCGAAGGCCCGCAGGTGGTCGACGGTCATGTAAAATATGCCGCCGGTACCCAACAAAACATCGATGTGATCAATCAAGCCGGCTTGAACGGTATTTCTCTCCCGAGAAAATACAACGGGTTGAATTTCCCGATCACCCCGTTTATCATGGCCGCCGAGATCGTTGCCCGGGCCGATGCCGGATTGCAGAACATCTGGGGATTACAGGATTGTGCCGAAACGATCAACGAATTTGCCAGTGACGAACAAAAAGCCAAATACCTGCCCCGCGTATGTGCCGGCGAGACCTGTGCGATGGACCTGACCGAACCGGATGCCGGTTCCGACTTACAGGCCGTACAGCTGAAGGCAACCTATAACGAAGCCGACGGACAATGGTATCTGAATGGTGTAAAACGTTTCATCACCAACGGGGACGGACATATTTCCTTAGTACTGGCCCGTTCGGAAGCCGGGACGAACGACGGACGCGGACTTTCCATGTTCATCTATGACCGCAACAGCAATGCCGTTACCGTACGTCGTATCGAAAATAAATTAGGGATCAAAGGTTCTCCGACCTGTGAGCTGGTATTCAAAAATGCTCCGGCCGAACTGGTAGGCGAACGTAAAATGGGATTGATCAAATACGTGATGGCACTGATGAACGCAGCCCGTCTGGGTATCGGCGCCCAATCGGTCGGTATTGCCGAAGCCGCTTATCGCGAAGGATTGAAATACGCTCAGGAAAGGAAACAGTTCGGTAAGGCCATTATCGAGTTCCCGGCTATTTACGAAATGCTTTCCAATATGGAAGCCAAGTTACATGGTATCCGTTCCGTTCTTTATGAAACAGCCCGTTTTGTAGATATGTACAAGACCTATTACCATATCTCCAAAGAAAGAGCCCTGGACAAAGACGAACGCAACGAGATGAAGGAATATCAGAAATTAGCCGACATCTATACTCCGCTACAGAAGCTTTTCGCCAGTGAATATGCCAATGAAATCACTTACGATGCCTTGCAGATCCACGGTGGATCAGGATTTATGAAAGACTATCCTATCCAGCGTTACGTGCGGGATGCCCGAATCACCAATATTTACGAAGGTACTTCCCAGTTGCAGGTAGTAGCTGCCATCCGTGGCGTCACCACCGGACAATATGCAAAACATATCCGCGAAGTATATGAGAAAATGGAGATCGCTCCGGAACACGAATACCTGCGCGAAACCCTGAAATGCATGACCGGTAAACTCGAAGCCGCAACAGCCAAAGTAGCTGAAGCCGGCAGTACCGAATATACCGACTTCCATGCCCGCCGTCTGGTGGAAATGGCCGGTTATACCATTATCGGTTACCTGTTGCTGCAGGATGCACAGAAATGCGATAAGTATGTGAAGTCTGCCGAAATTTTCATCAATTACGGTAAAGCCAAAGTAGCTGCCCACGATGAAATGATCAACAGCTTCAATCCGGACAAACTGGGAATCTATAAAAAAAATTAAAGCTAGTGATCAGATAAATTAAAAACGTCCTTTCGGGGACGTTTTTTTATTCTAAAGCATCGGGTATTTGTAGATTTCGACAAACTCCAATCCGGCATTATATACTCCAACATAAATCATACGCTGTTTTTCATCCGGGATGATAAAATCTGCAAAATTATCCAATTGGTATACCTTTTCCAATTCTCCTTGCCAGTTCATCACCACAATCTTAGCAGGATATTTCCGAAGTTCTTCTTCAATTTTATGTCCATCCCAAACCAAGTAACACCGATTCCGGGTAGCATAAGTCCGATAAAAAGTTACTGTCGTATGTTCATCCACCCGAATTTGTGTATTTATCTCTTCTTTGATCCAATCCAAAGCATAGGTCACCTTCAAATTTCCATCCAAATCATAACAGTTAATTAAATTCATATATTTAAACGGGACGATAATCGAATTGTCCTTTTCAGAAACTAGTACATGATGGCAATAAGCATCTTTACGTCCCTTTTCATAAAAATAATAAGGAACATAATCCGTATTTTTTATCTCTCCGTTATTTCGGTTACAAAAGGAAAAAAGTCCCTCGTCCTTTTCGATAAAAGTTCCGATAAAAGCAGAATCTACCTTATTGAAGTTATACATAAAATTCAGGTTTCTATATAAATGCTCCGAATTTGCGCATTTCGCTATATCCCGGCTTTCCACAAGGGCAGCTAAATCTATTTTTGTTAACGTAGCGGCAGGGCTATCGTAAATAATCAGCGAATCATAAGCAAAGGAGTTAACTAGAAAAAAAGGATAATAAAACTCACAAACACCCCGTCCTTCCCTTCCAAATCGAAAAATTTCCCGGTCAGTGTTCGTACTGAAAAGATAAAACATGGTATCCGTACATTTTTCTTTCAGTACCAAAAAAGAGTCTACCAATACACCGGTTTCATAACACCGGGGCAGAATAGTTTCAACCTTTTCACCGGTCAGATGAATCACCGGAGGCATCTTCAATTCAGTGATCCGATTCTTTTTACCACAACACACCGAAAGCAAGATAAATAATAGGTAAAAGTATTTGTTCATCGTATATTTATTAAATTCTGCAATTTTAACGTCTTTAATCACCGTTCACCTCAAAACGAAAGAGAAAAAATACCCTCTTCAGTTTCAAAACTCTTGATTTACAAAGGTAAGTCATATCGGAGATTATCCGTTAATCAGGTATACAAAATCAAAGGCAGATTCGCAAATATTTAAGTTTCCCTCCGTTCGATTTTACTTTAATGAACAATTGAGTACAGCTGGTAGCGTATATTTACATCACTGATTACCGGTAACCATTCATTTTCATGTAAATATAGGGGTTTGTTAATTCAGATTCCTGAATGTTGCTTTGTTTGGAAAAATATTTATTTTTGCTTCATTATATAGTTTGTAGCCTGATATTTATTAAGCAAAGATTTTGGAGAAAGAAAAAGAGTGTATATGGTTTAAATCATTATGCCGGGGAGAAGAGGATGCATATAAAGAATTGTTTGTCAAATTCTATTTCTCCCTTAATTCTTTTGCACGCAAACATCTCGAAGTAAAAGAAATGGCTGAAGACGTAGTACAAGATACGTTGTATGAATTCTGGGTGAAGAAAATACAATTCGCCACCTACCTTGAATTAAAAACCTATCTCTATCGGACAGTCCGGAACAAATGTCTTAATATTCTGAAACACAAACAAGTAAAAGAAAAATACATTGTCGAGCTAAGCCAGAAAGAAGAATACGATTTCTTTTTAAATCAGATACTTGAAGAAGAGGTATATACACTATTGAAAGAGGCTATCGACAGCCTTCCCGGACAAATGAAACGTGTATATGAACTGGCTCTGCTCGGACACAGTAATGAAGAAATCGCCAAAATACTTTCTATTTCCGTCGATGCTGTCAAAGCATTAAAAAAGAGAGGTAAAAAAATATTGCAGGAAAAATTGAAATACCTGATCTACCTCCTACTACCGTTTATCTGATTACAACATTTTCATCGAAACGAAAACAATGATTTATAATTTTTGAATTTTCGTGACACTTTTTTGGTTTCATGTTGTCCTAATAGCAAAAGGGATAAAATGGAAGTACACGAAATTTACC
>NZ_LARL01000133.1:0-2326 GCF_000980295.1 Odoribacter sp. N54.MGS-14
TTATTTTCTGCAAATTTACGCTCTTGGAACCATATAAACAACTGTACTACAATATTTTAATTTATAGAACTCCTCTATAATGACAGGGACGGACAATATTTTGACGGGGAATATTCCCGTTTGAAGGTTTGGGAGGAGTATAGCGGAGCGGAAGGACAAGATGAGGAAGAGAAAAAAATTAGTGCGGATCGGAGTGTATTGAAAGCTTCGGCGATCTGGCAGACCATGAAGGCTTTGGAGGAGGTGGAACGGCCGGAAATGGAATCGGGGTGGAAAAATTTTGTCTCGGCGATGAATCTGGCCTGGAAAACGGGAACTAGTTTTGGCTTCCGGGATGCTTGGGCGGTGGGAGTGAATCCCGAGTATGTGATCGGCGTTTGGGTAGGGAATGCCGACGGGGAAGGACGTCCGGGTTTGGTAGGGGTGAGAGCTGCGGCTCCGGTACTCTTTGAGGTCGCTGGTCTTTTGCCTGTGAACCGGCATTTCTACGAACCGGCCGAGGAGATGAAAGAGGTGGTCGTATGTCATCGGAGCGGTTACCGGGCTTCGGCTTATTGTGAGGAGACCGATACCATCCGGGTTTGTGCTGCCGGAAGCAGGACACAGGTGTGTCCTTACCACCGCTTGGTAAATCTCGATGCTACCGGAAAATGGCAGGTGACTTCGGATTGTGAGCCGATACACCGGATCAGGATACAGCCCTGGTTTGTGCTTCCACCGGTGCAGGAATGGTACTATTGCCGGACTCATACCGGATATCGCAGATTACCGCCTTATCGTCCGGATTGTCACCCTCAGGGGGAAGAGATGATGGAAATGATTTATCCCCAACGGGGAACCCGGGTTTTTATTCCCAGGGATTTCGGAGGGAAACCCGGACGTGTGGTTCTCGAAGCCGTGCATCGATCGGTTAAAGCCCGGATTTATTGGTATGTCGACGAGCAGTTTTTGGGTGTAACCCACTCCATCCATCAGCAAGAAGTATGGCTGAAAGAAGGTCGCCATACCCTGACGTTGATGGATGAAGAAGGCCATATTTTACAACAGGTATTCCGGGTGGTAGGGAAGGAAATTCCGGGCGGTGGTTAGCAATCACCCGATCCGGTTAATTCTGGCTGAGTTTAATGCCGGCGAACCAGCTACGGGGAAGGCTAGGGGCATAAATGTATCCGGTATCCCGGAATGTTCCCCGGCCGAAATCTCTCCGGTAGCTTTGAAAAATGTTTGGGATACCACAATTGAATTGAAAAACATAGTTTCTGCTAATGGTAAAATCGTAATTCAATTTAATGTTGGTATCGAAGAAATCTCCGCTTTTTTCAGTTTGTCTTTTTCCGATATATCTGATTTGAATGGAAATAGAAAAGTAAACGGGCAATGAAACGGTTTGAGCCCACTCCGAAATTTCGTGGAGGGTATCCCGTTGGCCGGGTTATCTTTTGTTATAGCATCTTTTTAATGCGAAATGCGATTATGAACACAAGGTCAGGAGAAGGAATTAAATTTCGTTAAATGCTTTGTCGCTTAAAATAAATCCCATAGTTTTGTACTAACAAAATTGTTTAATAATAATGTTCAGCCAAAGTGATTGTATAAAACATGGTAAAAAAAGAGACTGTCAAAACCGATACTGAAAGCCGCATTTTGCAGGCTGCGGAGGAGGAGTTCCTGTTGAAAGGGCTGGAAGGAGCCCGGACGACCGCTATCGCGGAACGTGCAGGTGTAACCCATGCTATGCTGCATTACTATTTCCGTACCAAAAACATGCTTTTTGAACGGATTATAGAAGAAAAGATGCGCAATGCGGGAAATATCATGCAGGCGGTTTTCGTGCTAGGGGACATGCCGCTTATGGAACGTGTCAAGCGTGGTGTGGAACAGCATTTTGATTTCATTGCAGCCAATCCGAACCTGCCACGTTTCGTCATTCAGGAGATTTATTCACATCCGGAGCGTCATGAAATTATGCGGTCGCAAGTCTTGACCATCACAAAGGATTGGCTTTGCGACCTTCAACGGCACATAGATGAAAGTGCCGCTACAAAAGCTACCGAATGGATAGATGCCCGGATGCTGCTACTCGACATTGTGTCGCTCAATCTGTTTGCATTTATCGGCTATCCCTTTGTCAGCTTGATGTTCGACGGACTAGTAACTGATAAAAAAGTCTTTTTTGAAAAACGAAAAGCGGAAAATGTAGAACTCATTATGAGACGCTTAAAAAAGATGGAGCCATGAAACGACTTATATGTAATAGTCAAGACTTGTTCTGACAGCTTGTTTAGTATCGGACAAAAAAACTGTCAGCTGTTTGTTGCGAAGTTAC